>JAZDKH010000395.1:0-3784 GCA_043803325.1 Methanobacteriota archaeon
AAGATCAGGAGCTTGTGGGAACCGGAAATACGCACCCAGAAGTGGAGTCCCATATCGGGAACAGATGAGATCGATGCGCTTTTTAATGGCAGGAATATTAGAATTTTGAGAACAGATAAAACTGATAAGACATTCCCATGGATCCTGTCTGATGATACGGAGCCCTCTACCGGCTTTTTCAGCAGTTTCAAATAAAGGATCTGTTTCTCCTCCAGTATTTTGCTCAATAGAATATCTAATCGCATTAACTACATCGTTCGGATTTAGGTCAAGGTTGAAATAGGATATGAGATCCTGTTCTTCAATTCCATTATATATCAGGTTCTGCCCTTCCTGCCTGATGGTAATAACCTTATCATTAATTATCCCGTTCCACTCATAATCATTCTTTTTCCATCGAAATACCTGCCCACAGGAGAGGGTATGGTCCAGATCAAATGGGAGGAATTGCGGTGGAAGGAGTAGATTCTTCATTGTTCGTATACTGTAGTACCCGGATATATCAGTACGCTTCGATCAGTCGGGTTCTCTTCCCTGTAGCGACAGAGTGAAATAGGTCTGCACAGAAACGGTAGAATACTTGTATTTCCGTATTTTTGGTGATGATTGAATGAGAAGGTATTTTTATATCCTCTGTACGCTTGGAATAATAATTCTCTGCGTTGGCAGCGTATCTGCCGACAATGTGACAGTTCCAGCATCCCTTGACGCTGTTTCTGACTCATATAACTCCGGAGTGGTTGAACTCCAACCAGGCTGGAACATCGTTGGGATTCCCAGAAGATTGAACGAGGAGAACAATAAAGCAACAATCTTCTCAGGAATTGACTCATCAGGAAGGAGTATATGGACATATAATTCAGATGCCGGGGGGTGGAAGGATCTGACATCAGAGGATGTACTTACGCCATTAGATGGATATTTTGTCTATTCAGCCAAACCAGAGAAGATAACCCTTACCTATACCATCGATCCACTTCAGGTTCCCCCGGTAAAAGATCTTCTTGCCGGATGGAATCTGGTTGGTTTTTCAGGAGCTACACCTGCTTCAGCCCGTGATGCTCTCCTTTCTATCAGAAAATCCTGGACACAGGTTATTGGATGGGATCCTTACAAACAACAGACAGACCAGACCATTATTAATGGTGGTAATGATACCCATGCAGACTCACAAATGCTCACCCCAATGCGTGCATACTGGGTATATGTTGACGGTCCATGTAGCTTAGCCAGTATTGGCGCCTAAACGCTCTTATTTTTTCTGTTATTACAATATAAAATATCTAAAAAAGATATAGTGACCGGGCGAAAAGATATCAAGGCCAGAAAGACAAAATATAAAGATATCTGGTGAATATCTTTGAAAAAAGCCTGGTCGTTGACTTTTCTCTTCCTTCTTCTAAGTGCTCTGGGCATATCGGTCGTCAGTACTACGAATATGACTGACCGACTTGATTATCCCGAGTACTGGCTTGAGCAGGGAGTTGTTCAGTATTCGCTGAAAAACTATGATCGTGCCCTCACTCTTATCGATAATGCATTGAAACAGGATCCAAATGCTCCTAGCGCCTGGATGTGGAGAGGGAAGGTTCTGAAAGAACTCGGGAGAATAGCAGAGGCTGCTGAAAGCGATGCGAAAGCCATAGAGTTAGACCCTTTGATAAACGATCCATACCGTAAGAAGGTCGGTAATCTTGCTGATTCTACGATAACTCCCCTACTGGCTGCACGGCCAGCGAATACTGATTCAAAGCTTGATCAGATGATCGAGTCTGACGTGGATGTAGGAAAGAAGCCCGACCCAACCGGTCCGGATATGACGATATATGATCTACAGGCAACCCTACCGGAAGGTTCTGACCGGGTTGAGATTACTGCATCTATCGGAAACGAAGGAGTGAAGCCTACTCGTAACTTCTTTATATCGTTCTTTGGATCATATACGACACCAGTCTCCTCAAATGACTCACCGATAGGGTTTTATCTCGTTCCGAACCTGCTTCCTGGCACAAAACAGACAATAAGCGGATTTTTCCCAATCTCACAGATCCCATCAGGAGAGTATTATATCGGGGCATACCTCGACCCGAATAATGAGATAATGGAGATCAATGAGAATAATAATGGCAAGACTGCAGCAGTGAAAATTAATATCCCTGAGGTAAATCCAAGTGTCGGCCCACAACTGGGTAATGTACAACTTGCGGTTCCAAAATCTTCAGAAACAGAACAAATTACCGTGAAAAGGGCAGATCTGGAGATTGATAAGATAACAGGGCCTGTTTCTGCAATCCCTGGTGAGGCTATTGCAATCACGACAACGGTCAGAAATGCCGGAGATGCTGATGCGGGTCCGTTCAGACTTACGATGTATCTGTCCCGGGATACTAAAGTATCTTCAGACGATGTCACCCTCGGTTTTGGTGATGTACCCGACCTTATAGCAGGAAAGGCCAGAGAAGGAACTGCAACAGCAATGATACCCGCCTCGGTAACTCCGGGCACATATTATCTGGTAGCATTAGCTGATAGTCAGAGTCAGGTTACCGAGAAAGATAAGCAGAATAATTCCAAGGCTCAGGATACACCAATCATTATTAAAGCTGAAGATGCAGGGATTTCTTCATCTTCATCAACGTTATCAGGAGGGACATCAGAAATAACAACTATCCCCTCTGTCGCCTCAGAACCTGAGATTACGGTAGCAACACCGGAAGTTATTTCAGATCCCTCAATAAGTCCTGAATCCAATGGTACCGTATTACCAATAGCAACATCACCTCTGGAACCTATCACCATCCCCTCTGAATCCTCATCGTCCGGTCTTGCAGATCTGGTTATCGATTCACTGTCTGGTCCATCCACCGCTGTGCCTGGCGATGTGATCTCGGTTACTACCAAAGTGAGAAATGCCGGTAGTGCTGATGCAGGTTCATTCAGATTGTCAATATATCTCTCGAGAGATCAGGATGTATCTTCAGATGATATTAATCTTGGATATGGCGATGTGCCAAATCTAACCACCGGCAAATCACGGGAAGGTGTTGCTTCGGTGACGGTTCCCCAGGATACACCCCCAGAAACCTACTACCTGGTCGCGATGGCTGATAGTTTGGGTAAGATACATGAGTCGGATGAGACGAATAACAACCGTACACAGGATACTCCGATAATAATAAAAGATACGGATGTTGCAATCGATTCCGATTTAATCAGTTCACCTGCACTAGAGGAGCCTATCGCACCAACAGCAGCGTATGAACCGAATATCTCTGTAACGGTGGATCCTACTCCAACATCAACACCGTCACCCTCCAGCATCTCTGATGAACCACTTCCTGATTTAGTACCGGTAAATCTCTCATCAGATCCTACCGGGAAAGCAGGGAGTCTAATGAATGTCAGTACCTCAGTGATGAATATCGGAACCTCTGACTCCAGACCATTTATGGTTTCACTCTATCTTTCACCTGATACGACAATCCGGGAGGATGAAGATCTATTAATTGGAGATGGTCAGATCGATGCATTACCAGCAGGAAAACAAGTGAGCGGAGATGGTACTGCCCCTATCCCCACAACAATGAAGCCAGGAACATATTACTTCGGACTTATTGTTGATTCAAAGAAAGAAGTGAATGAGACCGATGAGGAGAATAATTATGGCCATAGTCTGATACCCATTATTATTCAGACATAACCTTTTCTGATACCGGGTTTTTCAAAAAAAAGATAGCCCCTTAAAACTATTGAGTCAGCGGGATAATATAGGGCTGTTCTTGTT
>JAZDKH010000396.1:0-3761 GCA_043803325.1 Methanobacteriota archaeon
ACCCCGGGTATTTGATTTCGAACTTCAGAACCACGGCCAGCTTGCAGTAGAGAAAGGATGGGCTGATTTTGAACGCTCGACCAAGACATCGGGATCCGGTTTTTACTTCCTGAAAGGAAACCTGGTGCTGCTCGATATGGCATTGCAGCGATTCTCTATCGATCTTCTCGTAAGGAAGGGATTCACCCCGGTCATTCCCCCGTACATGATCAACCGAAAGTCATACGAAGAGGTGACCGATCTCAATGACTTTGAGAACGTGATGTATAAGATCGACGGGGATGATATGTACCTTATCGCAACAAGCGAACACCCCATCGCTGCCATGTATCAGGACGAGATATTTGAAGAGAAAGATCTACCGGTTCGTCTCGCCGGCATCTCCCCCTGTTTCAGAAGAGAGATCGGTTCTCACGGTATCGATACGAAAGGGCTGTTCCGGGTGCACCAGTTTCAAAAGATCGAACAGTTCGTATACTGCAAACCTGAAAACTCCTGGGAGATCCATGAAGAGCTGCGGGAAAACGCAGAAGAGATTTTTCAGAAACTTGATCTTCCATATCGGGTGGTAAACATCTGCACCGGTGACATTGGGACGGTAGCGGCAAAGAAATATGACATCGAGGCCTGGATGCCCCGAGAAAATGCGTACCGTGAAGTCGTCTCCTGTTCAAACTGCACCGCGTATCAGGCAACCCGGTTAAATGTTAAAGTACGAGACAGTAAGGATTTCGAGACAAAACACTACGTACATACCCTGAATTCAACCGCCATAGCCACATCGAGGGCCATGCGTGCGATCCTTGAGAACTATCAACAGAAAGACGGTTCTGTTGAGATTCCGGAGGTTATTCGGCCGTATATGAACGATCTCGAATACCTCTAATCTTTTTTATTGCTTCTGTAAAAACGTTGATATTAGAGCAATGAGAGGGAGTGGATGATATTATTTCCCTCTGATACAAAAGGATGAGTAACGGGCCTAATTTAAAGATAGGAGTTACCAACGATTCAGGTTTAAAAAAAGAGAGTGATCCCGTTTATTCGGTTTTCACTTCATTGGTTCGAATCTTGATCGACTCGCTGACCGGCATAACAAATATACGCCCATCCCCAATCTTTCCGGTGTACGCTCCTTTCTTGATAGCCTCGATAACTACATCAGAAGAATTATCACTCACGACAAGTTCTATCTCAACCTTTGGAATGAGATCTACCAGTATTGTCCCTCCCCGGTACTGTAGACTAATTCCCTTCTGTTCACCACGACCCTGAACTTCGGTTATGGTCATACCAAAGATTCCTGCCTCTTCAAGGGAAGCTTTCACCGCATCAAGCCGTTCTGGTTTGATTATCGCTTTAATGAGTTTCATAGTTGTTCCACCGATTAATGGCTTCTCTCTCCATGCTGGGAGATATCCAGTCCCACATATTCCTCTTCTTCTGTCACACGCAGGCCGATTGTCTTATCAACCGCAAATGCTAGGATGAGAGTGAGGATGAACGCATAGGCAACTGCCGCAAAAGCCCCGATGCACTGATAGATAAATTGCTGGGGATTTCCTGCAAGGAGACCATCCTTACCACCTACAACTGCTACTGCAAATATACCTGTTGCTAGAGCTCCCCAAAGACCACCCATCCCATGTATGGACCAGGCGTCAAGACTCTCATCAAGTCCTTTGCTAATCCTAAAGAGCATCATTCCATAGCAGAGTAGACCAGCAACAACACCAATTATGATGGAACTCATCGCATCGACAAACCCAGCTGCAGGAGTAATCGCAACCAGTCCTGCAATAGCCCCGGATACCAGTCCAAGTGACGATGGTTTGCCATGCACCCAGCTGGCGAACATCCATGCTAAAGCACCAGCAGCAGCAGCGGTGTTGGTTACTACAAAGGCGTTTGCAGCGAGGCCATTTGCAGCTATTGCGCTCCCCGAGTTAAATCCAAACCACCCAAACCAGAGCAGGGCTGCCCCAAGAAGGGTCATTGGAATGTTATTCGGCTCCATGGCATGTTCACCGAATCCCATGCGTTTGCCAATTACGAGCGCCACTGCAAGAGCTCCAAATCCGGAGCTGATATGCACAACCGTGCCGCCTGCAAAGTCAAGGGCCCCGAGTGATGCCGCCCATCCTCCACCCCATACCCAGTGGGCCAGGGGATCATAGACGAGTGTGGTCCAAAGCAGGGCAAACACCACAAAACCGGACCATTTCACCCGCTCAGCCATTCCAGAGGTGAGAATCGCCATCGTTACCGTGGCAAAAACCAACTGAAAGACCATATAGAGGAGAGCAGGAATCGGCAAGTCAACTCCGGCAATAACCGCACTTTCCTGCCCTACTCCTGCAAGGCCAAGGTTTGCCAGAGAGCCTACAAAACCCCCGATATCCGGGCCGAAAGCAAGTGAGTATCCGAATAAAACCCACTGAATGCTAACTATAGCGAAAGCAAGGAATGAAAGAGCGAACATATTAATAAGATTCTTCTTCCGTACCAATCCGCCATAGAAGAGCCCGACTCCCGGGGTCATAATCATGACCAGAGCAGTAGAAGCTAGCACCCAGGCTGTTACACCAGTATCAATCTCCATGTTATCAATTCACCTTTTTGAATACCGATAATGTTGATTCAGGTATCACAGCATATATAAATTTCCTTGAGCGAAATTCTCTGCCAATGATACTGATCTATCGGATACCTGAGTGGATCAGATCCACCCGGGCTAGTAAGAAGTTGTCTTCCACCGTATTTAAAGTAGATGGGAACGCGGAGTCATTGCCACCCTCCAATTGATATACGTGAGAAGATCGACAAATTCGATCTCCTTAGTAGAGCATAAAAAAATCTTAAAAAATGGAAGATAACGGTGACAGATTCAAACAAATCAGACCGGATAATCCGCATCAATTACCCTAAGGAATGGATAATACCATCAGCGCGTCGTATCCCGGGTCGCTCGATGGTAATTGAAATTACCCTCGTTTCCTAGGAGGTCGCTTCATCCCTCGCCCTTTTTTCGGGTCGTTTCCACCCTTCAGATTGCCTAGTTTGCGCTGACTCAGTGCCGCTTCCTCATCGGTCGCACAGTCCAGTTCGGCCAGTATCTCAAGAGGATCCTTCGACTCTCTGACTAGATCTATTATTCTGGTAAGCCGATCTACCCCGATAAAATGTTCAGCCATGAGACGGGACAGGGGCGTCATTTTTATGGTTCCCCCTTCACGGAAGATGAGTTTCCTCGAGAGGAGAAGTTCTTCGACTGGTTCTGATTCGCCGACAAGATTTCCTTCAATCTTCGTCATCGCTACGCGATCTCCATTGGTGACCACGGCATTGGCCACATAGATCTCTGAACTTTGTTCGAGGGTATAAACCGGGGCGACCTCACCCATCTCGCCTTTTAAAAGACCCATCGCAACCTCTTCTTCTGTCGACCGGGACGCTCGTGAGATAGAACCTCCCGGTTCTGCAAGGATCACGACCTTTCCGAGGTCATGATAATCAGGTCGCCCTGCCCTGCCCGACATCTGATGAAACTCCTGAACACTCAGCCACTCGATTCCCATCCCAAGTGAGTCAAAGATCACCTGTGAAGCAGGAAAATCCACCCCGGCAGCGAGGGCAGCCGTTGTTACAACTGCCTTTATAAGCCCCTTCTCAAACTGATCCTCTACCATCCGGCGTTCTTCCTGGGTCAGACCGGCATGATAGGGAGTAACGCCTTCACCCAGTTTCTCAGCGATAACATG
>JAZDKH010000397.1:0-5307 GCA_043803325.1 Methanobacteriota archaeon
GAAGAGAGCGATGATCGTAAGCACCAGCATAATCGCAGACTGCAGAGTCAGGCCGAACGGTGCCTGAAAGAGGTTGTTGATCGTATCCATATCGTTCGTAACCCGGCTCATGAGTTCGCCAATCGGCTGTTTGTCAAAAAATCTGAGTGAGAGCGTCTGCATATGCTCAAATATCTCCTGCCTTAATCTAAACAGGGCGTTCTGGGTGACATCGGTGATAAACCTGAATCCGATATACAGGCAGATCAGGGTTATGACACTCAATCCACCCATTATCCGCGCGATATTGATAATTGATCTGATATCCTTCGTCGTTGTCAGGATATTGATGACATCGCCAAGCAGAAGATTGACGTAGAGGAAGGTGAACGTCCCGATAGTCAGAAGTACGAGTGATATCAGGAGTTTTCCCTTCTGAAGCATCAGATACTTCATCAGCCTTCCAAGTGTTCCTTTTCGGACTTTCTTCTCTTTCACAGGTCCGGTTGCTGCATCACTCATGATACATCCTCCTTTCGAAGGCCGCCGAGTTGTGAAGCAAAAATTTCCTTGTACAGGGGACTCGATGAGATCAGTTCTTTATGGGTACCCACCGCGACAATCTCACCTTTGTCGAGAATCACAATTTTGTCTGCCGCAAGAGCAGTACTCACCCGTGATGAGATGATAAGCCGCGTAACTCCTGAGAGGAACTGTGGCAGGGCACCAAGGATCTTTCCTTCGGTCTCCACATCGACGGCACTGGTCGAGTCGTCAAGTATGAGAATGCGTGGTTTTACTGTGAAAGCTCGGGCCATTGAGAGCCGTTGCTGCTGCCCACCTGAGAAATTCTGGCCCTTCCGGGAGACGGGGGCGTCATACTTCTCGGGTAGACTTGATACAAACCCGTCAGCATCAGCGACCTTTGCTGCGGTAACTGCTTCTTCGTATGGGATATCAGGATGTCCAAATGAGATGTTATCAATGATCTTCCCTGAGAAGAGGAATGCCTTCTGCAGAGCGATTCCAACGATCTGCCTGAGGTTATCCTGGGGGATATCTTTTACATCTACTCCATCTATGGGGATCCTGCCTTTTGTCGGGTCATAGAAACGGGGGATCAGAGTCATAAGGGTTGATTTTCCTGATCCGTTAGACCCGAGGAACGCAACGGTTTCTCCTGGTTTTACTTCAAGATTGATCCCCTTGAGTGCCTCAGTCTCACTGGCTTTGTCATATTTGAATGATACATTCTCAAAGATTACTCCTCCTTTCACCTTTGCCAGGTCAACCATATTCTGGTGCATCTCGTCTGATACATCAGAATCGGCATCCCATATCTCACGGAGTCTTCCGGCAGATGCCTCGGCGGAGACGATCTGGGGGATAAGAAGTGAGAGCTGCCACATCTGGGCGACGATTATGAATACGTACTGGAAAAATGCGAGTATTTCTCCAACTTTCATCGTCCCGGCGATGACCGCAGGACCTCCTGCAAGTACAAGGAGGAACGTAGCAATCCCCATGATGAAGAGTGCTGATGGCAGGGTGAATGAATTTTGATCTGATAGATATCACTCGTCAGACGGGTAAGCAGTTCACCGGTCGAGAATCGGTCAAGGTTTCCGAATGAATAACTCTGGATCTTTTTGTATATCCCGTTCCTGACATAATTCCCGGTTGCCTCTGAGATCCGCACCGAGTACACAACATTGGCCATACAGAAAACACCGCAAAGCACGGCAAAAAGTGCGATGAGCACCGCGTTCTCTACTGCTGCATGGATATTTGTTGCATCATTAATGATCGAAGATACCTGGAGAGGTATGAAGATCATAAATGCGGCCATGAGTAGGGCAAAGATCTGGGATAGCGCTATCTTTCCCCAGTACCCGTGATAAATGACAGTCATTCGACGTAAATTGGGTAAAAATCCCATTCGTATCACCATGTCCCAAGGCAGATACTCCCGGATCTTCTGCCCATGTTCAAACATGTGTGCCTCATCTCTGATTCCATAAAAAAGGAGCTCTGGAGGGTTTATCAGAAATATCTTCCTGCGATAACTATCGAAATACCTGAATCAGACCTGACCGATGAGCGAAATTCGTCTGTTCCCTCTGCTATCAAGGTGAACTTTCTTAGCAGAGCAGACGATATTATATGAGAAAAGAAGCGGACTGTCAGAGTAGGTTCTCGCGAGATCAGGCTTACCGTTGCGATATGTGTAGTCTCATTTCTTGGGATTTCCTGGTTATCCCGGTATGAACACAATCCCCTGGTATCTGTTATTCAGAATATTCTGATAATCTTCTGCTGGGTCGTCATCTGGCAACCTTTCCAGTCCCTCGTCTTTGATAGGTAGACATTGTCAACGAAGGCAAGGGGTTATCGGTTAATTGCAGAGATGGACATCAGGATAAAAGGGATAAAAGGGTTTTAATCGTCTATCTGTCTCTCTTCCTGCTGCTCTTCCGCAGCAAATGGCTTGTCTAGCGAACTTAAGATAGGATCCGGCTTTGCCGGTATTTTAGATTCGTTCGGATACAATGTTCCCGTGTTCTCTAAATTACTCATCGCTCGTGTTTCTGACTGATTTATCGCAGTATCCAATCTTTTATCCTCTCCCTTATCTCCCTGGATTACTTCAAACGGAATGACTCCGATGAAGATCAACAAGATTACAAAGAAGATTATCGTGGCAATTATCCCGATGATGATTGGCGTTGCCGGATTCCCCCGGGATGAGCCGGGCATCTGTGCCCTGGCTATTGCATCAGGTCTGTTATTTGGTGGCATGATCTCTCTCTTATGGAGTGTCGATTCTTATGTTGGTTGCCCGCTCTTCTTCTCTTTTACTATGAGAATAAGGGCCAGGGCGATGATCTGGATTGCCATACAGAAGAGAAATGCAGAGTCGAAGGCACCTGCGAGTTCTTCCGGTTTTAAGGTGTGGGCTGCCACCTGTGCCATCTTTGGTCCAAGGGTATATGATGCCACAAGCAGCGTGATCGTGACCCCGAGGGTAGAACCAAGGTTTGTCATCATCTTCAGAAGACCGGAACTCATCCCCCGCTCACTCTCTGGTGACTCTCCCATGATGGCACTGTTCAATGGTGCATATGAGATGCCGGCACCGGCACCGAGGAGGAAGAGATAGACGACAACCTCGGCGGGGTGGCTGCGTATTGAGAGTGTTGAGAGGAGGAAGAGTGCGATGATCATGATCACAAATCCGATAAATATCGGTTTTTTTGTCCCGATAACATCTGATATCTTTCCTGCTATCGGCGCAGTGAGGATATTTCCTACTGGCAGGGCAAGGAGGAGTGCCCCCGCTGTTCCAGTCGGGAGCTCTTTGACAACCTCAAGGTAGAAGGGCATGATGAACATCACTCCTGCGAGACCCATCTGGAGGATCAGGATGTCAATATTCTGAAAAGTATAGGATCGGTTTTTAAATATTGAAAGGGTGATGAGTGGTTCGGGTATCTTTTTCTCTCTGAAATAGAGAAGAATCCAGGCTATCAGTGAGAGTACAAGCCCCTCAACTCCGGGGGTTATATCCCCTGCCTGCACCTTATTCAACCCGAATATCAGGGCTCCGAGAGCGATAAATATCAAGACAACTCCGGCAGTATCAAGTCGGGATGAGGGGGTAACCGGTGGTAAGGTAGGGATGACTGATGTACCCAGCAGAATGGCGAGTATCCCTACCGGTATGTTCACGTAAAATATAAATTGCCACGAGAAACTACTGGTTAAAAATCCCCCCATTACCGGTCCGAGGGCAACCCCGAGCATGGTAAACATGGCAACAAGACCCAGAGCCTGGCCCCTGACCTTCTCCCCCATGTATGCAGTTACCATGACTGATCCCAGAGCCGCGATGACAGCGCCTCCAACTGCCTGTATCATTCTGAAAAAAATGAGAAGATCTACTCCCGGTGCTAGTCCACAGAGAGCTGAACCTACGGTGAACACCGCGAATCCTGCGATGAATACCCCTTTGTACCCTTTTATATCACCGATCTTTGCCGCGGCCAGGAGCAGACTGACCAGAACGATCAGGTAGGCATTCAGTACCCATGAAGCGAGGACCGTGGAGACATCGAATGCTTTTGCAATACTTGGCAGGGCGATGTTGACGATGGTGGCATCCAGACCGGCCATAAATGATCCCAGTGAGATAACCAGGACGATCAATAGTTCTTTTCCGGTCATATGGGATGAGGAGTCTTGTTCGGGCATAGGTATCAGTAACTATCCTGTGAATCGCCAGAGTGATAAAGGGATAGGATCGTTCTGTTTGATGGTCACCAGGTATCAGGGCTGTGTAGATTCGTCATTTTCCGGTCTGTTTCCTAACCGGAATCATCTCGAAAAGTATTTGTACCTGGTTCATGCACATACCAACATATGGGTATACGGAATGAACTCTTCCAACACTGGATGGACGCCCTTTCAGGGGTTACATTTCCTGTCTCCTCAAAGCAGCAGGTCTATGCAGGGCTTCCGAAAGGGGCGGCCGGGAATCTGAGCATCCATGGGCTGGTGATCTGTAATGTTGGTGAGTTGTTTGAAAAGTTTCTAAAACCCACAGATTTTCCGATAAGCTCTGCTGATGAGTTGGCTAATCTGATACTCGATCGCGCAGGGATATGAGAACACCGATTTTTTAGTGCCCCCTTCCCACCGGAAGCTTATATGGATCTGGTCACTACGCGTATTCAGCAATAGATGAGTGGATCCCCCTTCCTGTTCCTGGCCCCCTCCATCAGGTATGGCTATTTGCTCCGGGTAACTTACATCTTCGAGGGAATCGGGTTATCGAGTAGACAATCCGGATATCGATGTAACCACCTTGTTCTCTATTCTTATTATCCTGTAATAGCAATAGGCGATAAGAATCACGAGAAGAATCAGAGGGAGTCGGGTCCCTCATCTTCAGATGATATGGCAATGTTGCAGATCTTTTGTGAATATCCTGTTCATAAAAATAAAGTGATTACGTATGGTGAAGAAAAAGATAATCTTCGCATCCATTTTTCTAATGCTCCTTGTTGTAGTATTTGCAGGGTGCACGGGGACATCAAAGTTTTATACGTAAATATTACTAAAACCTATATCTCAATCCCGTAATGTTTTCGCAAAAACCGGATGGTTTTTTCTGATTCCACCCATCTTTTATCGAGATTTTTAATGATATCATCGATATCATTGACGCATTTGCTGACCGGCTCTTCAATGTCAGGTGCATACATATCAATTAGGGTAGAGATCACCGTAAGGGGGTTTCTGATCTTGTCATTCAGAATAGTGAGTTCT
>JAZDKH010000398.1:0-4209 GCA_043803325.1 Methanobacteriota archaeon
GAGGGTATATGGTTTCTCTAATATTATGGACAACGGTGAAAGGATGCCAGTGTGTATCGAAATTGTTTGATGGCATTTTTCATAAAGTCCTCTTTGAACCAACATGTAATATCTTCACCGTTTTAGGCCGGATAAGATAGCATTTCACAATTACGAATTAAATACTCTGATCAGAGAATAAGGGAACCTTAAAAAAAGGCGAAAGGGAGAGTTACTTCGTTATAGTAACGAACCCTTCTTCTGAGATGATATTCTGTCCTTCAGGTCCATTCAGGAATGCAATAAACCCTGCGGCATCGGCATTTGGCTCACCCTTTGTCAGGAGGTACAGAGGTCTTGAGAGTGAATAGGAGCCGGCCTTTACGGCCTCGATGCTTGGTGTAATCAGAGTTCCATTAACAGAGAGGGGAACCGTGTGAATGGTATTATCAAGATATCCGATACCGACATACCCTATTGCGGTAGGAGTCTGTTCGATGGTCTGTTTGACTGCACCATTCGAGTTCTTCTCGAGCTGAGTCTTCACATAGTCTGCTTTATTCATCACATCACTGGTCATGTAATCTCTGGTACCAGATGCACTGTCACGACCAACAACGACGATAAGCGTATCTTTTCCACCAACATCCTTCCAGTTGGTAATATTCCCGTCATAGATCTTCTTAACCTGATCAATGGTCAGAGACGGAATCGGGTTTGCTGTGTTTGTAATGAATGTAAGACCGTCAATTGCAATCTGATGGGTTTGAAGGTCAGGATACTTTGCCTTCTCTTCTGTCTTGAGGTCCCGTGATGCCATACCGATCATGGCGGTTCCTTCTCCAGCAGATTGAACGCCAACACCTGATCCTCCACCATTCACCTGGATATCAAGGTCCGGATGTGTTGCCATATAAGCCTCTGCTGCTTTTGCGGCAATAGGCAGAACAGTGGTTGAACCGGAGACCGAGAGAACATGCCCGCTTGTAGCACTCTTTACGGCTTCTGGGGTGGTTACCGCTGTTACAGTGGTCGTAGTTTTTTCAGTACTGCCAGAATTTCCTGTGCATCCTGCCATGAGGACAGAGCAGAGGAGAAGACCAATCAGGATGGTCCCAAGAATTACACTTCTATTACTCTTCATAGGTCGTTCCGTATGTTCTTTCCTATATGTGCTGGAGGAACTTGTTCTTTTCCTCCATACTCCATAGAGGGAATAGAGATCTCTATAGTAATATAGTATCTATTGGTGGAAAAAAGACTTGTTATACTGAAAACCGGATGATTCCAGCATGTATTCCCCCTGCCAGATCTGCCACCGTTTCGATATGCCATGCTATCTGTTCAACTGACCGGCAGGATTCATTGCACGCTTCAGCTGAAGCATAAGCATCCTTCACTGTCTCGCCCATAAGATCACCGATAAGACCTGCTCGCTCATCCAGATCCTGAATCATCCGCTCCTGGTCAGCAGCAACATTTACTGCTTCCCGACTCATCGTTGCGATCTTCTCAATCTCTGCTGTCATCCCCCCAAAGAGGTTCACCATTTCTTTAACTGCGATACTTCGGGAATCTACTTCACCTCGTGCTACGGTGACCGCATCCCGAACCTCTTCAAAAGCTTTATTCAATGACTGGAGTGTTTCAGAGATCCCAAGTAAGGACTCCTTTGAATCATTTGCCAAATGTTTTACTTCTGCAGCCACGACTGCAAAACCTTTCCCATGAATCCCAACATGGGCTGCTTCTATGGCTGCATTTATTGCGAGGAGATTTGTCTGGTTCGCAATATCTGTGACCACCTTCACAATTTTCCCAATTCTGACTAGTTCTTCCTGAATCCGGGTAATTCCGGTTGCAACCGAATCTGTCGCCCCGGATATTGCATCCATCCCGTCTCTGCTTCGATCTGCAAGTTCTATCCCTCGTGATGAAAGCCCTCGGGCAGTTTCAGAAATTTCGGCTACCGATTCTGAACGAGTAGTCATCTCTTTGAGGGAATGCATTGCAGTATCAGTACTGTGCTCCATCTCCTGGACTTCGCTTCTGACACGGGTAGCCCGGTCAGATACCGCCTGAACATATGAAGCTAGACTTTCAGCTTTACCGGCGATCGAGGCGATACCTGTCCGGATACCTCCGGTCTCTTCACTGAGTGTTGCCGCTGATCCACGAAGATCAGTGATACTCTCTGAAATCTGCACGCCGATGTTGTCAAGTGAATCCCGGATCGTGATAAAATCTCCGGTCACTTCTAATTTCTTACTCATCCGTACGGTGAAGTCACCTGAAGCGTACCCACTGCTGACACGGTCAATCTCTCCAACCACTCCCTGACAATAGATCCCGATTGCATCCATGGATGATTTTAATGCAGAAAAATCCCCAGGATATCGAATCTTCTCATCCATACGTGCCTGGAATATGCAGTCAGCATATGCACTGCCAACCCGTCTGACCTCCTGCAGGGGTGCATTAATAATACCGAGCATCATATTCATCCCGGTTACCAAAGCCTGATAGTACCCACCAAGACCTTTGGTATCTCCCCGAGCTGAGAGATCACCCTGCATAACTGACATCGTCAGAGATTCAGCCGTTGCAATCATGGTCTGGAGTGAATTGAGCGATATATCAAGATCCCTGATTACTGAATCAAACGGACCCGGGGGGAACGATCCTGTAGATGAGGGAACAAACCCGGTCTTCATCTGTAGGGTACAGTCTGCAAGAACCTTGAATTGACCTTCGATGATCTCGGTCATCTGATTCAGGGAACTCGCAGTTGCAGATAGGTGTTCATCGGTTTCGAAAGGAGAGGGATCTAGCCTGGCTGAGAGATCACCATCAATAACAGATTTAACCAGGGTTTGTATCTGTGATTGAAGTAATCCGAATTTATCAATATCTTCAGATTGATGTTGTTTTGAAGCGCTAGTAACCTTACCTTCCAGAATCTCATTTATGAGATGATTAATCATCAGTGCCATGGATTTACAAATTCCCCGGTACTGTTTAACTGAAAGCAACTGATATTCTCTTGACGAGCCAAGGCCCGATTTCTCCTGTTCTATTCTGATATCCTGTTTTAGTGATTCGAACATCAGGAGAATCATCCTGGTACGGGTAGAGAGTATCGAGTCATCAGGAATTATGATCTCATCTTCCGAGAGGATAGCATCCTGGAGGAGATTCCGTTCATTCTTCAGGTTTCGAACCAGATTGCACAAATCTGTAACTGAAGTATGTTCAGGAGTAATTTCCTGAATGAGATCTGCAATTATTCTCTGATATTCATCGGAATCAGGTTTCTCTTCAGGGAATGTTCTCCCATCTATCAGGGAACAGATCGGAATAATTCCCTCAATCTCCTGGTTTAGAGATTCAGGTACTTCAGTAATGGTAATATGGACAATTTCTCTCTTAAGAATTTCCACTCTTTTTTTTATTGTCTGGATCAGGAATATCTGTGAATCAATCTGGATCCGGTGCAGAGATGAGGGTTTTTCAGGTGAAGACCTTAACATATTCAAGTATATCTGATCACTCAACTCACGAAATATCGGGATATCACGAAGGTTTTTCCCACACCCGATATCAGGATCGCTCCTGCATAGGCAGATTGCCTGGCGGGTGATTGTGAGCAGTGTTCCATCTGTTTCAGCTAGAATCTCTGCTGGTTCTGATAGCGTCTTCCTGATATGTTCATAAGAGAGCATATCCTCGTCACTTGAACTATTGGTCAGAATCAATAGAACATAGAGAAGCAGACCTGCACCGTTAATAACCGGCAGGATAGACATTTGGCTGATAACCGGACGGGTAGGAAAACGAATCTCAATAACTCCGTTGGCAGGCTTCCTCGTCAGAACCGAATCCCATACAGACTCACCTGACAGAAGAGAGAACGGTAGGACCTCAAGAAGTTTCCCTTCAAAAGTTGCCGGGTTGTATCTGCTCCATTCAAAAAATGCTTCATTAGCACCAAGAACCGAAAGCGAACCATCACATACAACGACTGGGGAGGAAAAATTTCGAATTTCTTCTGACCATCCGATATTATTTGAAGGTGATGAGCTCAGCAGGCTGGTCAGATCTGATATTATCTCTAAATCATATGTTCCCCCATTGGTATTCACTCTAATCACCCTATTCACTCACTGGCAATCCCGCCGATACAACTATCTCGCTCCCTTTTCGAAGTCGATATCCTTTCTTTGGTATCCG
>JAZDKH010000399.1:0-5511 GCA_043803325.1 Methanobacteriota archaeon
ACTCCGGTGATCCCCATCACCGCAACCAGGTAGATGAACCCTGCTGCAGATCCAAGTATCAGATCAAGTCTCTCAGGTGAGGTTGTCGGGCTGACCATCATAATCGGGGCAACACCTGCTGCCTGTGCTGCCTGAATAAAGGGTGATGATTCTTCGTGTGGTACATCTGCAATCACCACCCCATCTATCCCTGCTTGAGCAGCATCCTGGTAGAATACGGTAATTCCCCTGCGCATTATCAGATTTGCATAGGTCAGCACAACAACTGGGACCCTACTCTCTGCCCTGAAATCTCTGACCAGGTCAAACAACCGATCAGTGTTCATTCCAGCTTCCATTGCCCGGAGATCTGCCCGCTGAATCACCGGACCGTCAGCGACCGGATCTGAAAACGGGAGCCCGAGCTCGATGATGTCTGCACCAGAGACCGCCATACCTCTGATAATTTCGAGGCTGGTTGTATAGTCCGGATCTCCGGCAACGGTAAATGCAACGAGGAGTGGTTTTTCCCTTCCTGCAAATACCGCATCGATCCGCCCTTTACCCGTGCTCATAATGCTCCTCCATCCAATCCAATCAATTCGATAACCTGTGCCACATCCTTATCGCCACGGCCAGAGAGGTTAATGACCATAATATCTTCTCCTTTCAGGACAGGTCCGATCTTTCGTGCATGTGCTACGGCATGGGAAGATTCAAGTGCAGGAATTATCCCTTCTTTCCTGGAGAGATACAGAAATGCATCGAGTGCTTCAGTATCGGTGACAGCGGTATAGGTGACTCTCCCTGAGTCTTTGAACATTGCGTGTTCAGGTCCGACCCCTGGATAATCAAGCCCTGCAGAGACAGAGTGTGACTCAATAATCTGGCCATAGACATCCTGAAGAATATAGGAGTAATTGCCGTGTAAAGCCCCGGGAGAACCCCCACAAAGGGTAGCACCATGTCGTTTGTCAAGACCTTCTCCCCCGGCCTCGACCCCGATGAGCTGGACATCATCATCCACGAATGGATGAAACATCCCTATTGCATTAGAGCCTCCTCCGATACAGGCTAGGATTGCAGTAGGGAGTCGTCCTTCCTTCTCCAGAATCTGTCGTCTGGTTTCAACTCCGATAACTGACTGGAGATCCCGGACAAGCAATGGGAATGGATGTGGGCCGACAACCGTACCAATCAGATAATGAGTGTCTCCAACACTGGCCACCCAGTCACGGAGGGCTTCGTTTATCGCATCTTTCAGAGTCTTTGTTCCTGAACTGACGGGAATGACCTTCGCACCAAGCATCTTCATCCTGGCAACGTTCAGTGCCTGTCGATCCACGTCAACCTCACCCATATACACCTCGACACGAAGACCCAGGGCAGCCCCTGCTATTGCGGTTGCGACCCCATGCTGTCCTGCTCCAGTCTCTGCAATGAGCCGTTTCTTGCCCATATGTTTTGCAAGAAGGGCCTGACCTAACGCGTTATTCAGTTTATGTGCACCTGAATGGAGCAGGTCTTCACGTTTGAGATATATCCTGCATCCGATTTCAGCAGACATATTTCTGCAAAATGTCAGCGGTGTCTCTCGTCCGGCAAAATCAGTTAGATAATGCGTCAATTCAGCCTGAAATGATACACTGGGCAGGATATGCAGGTATGCCTGCTCAAGTTCTTCAAGTGCTGCCATCAGGGTTTCAGGGACAAAACATCCCCCGTATTCACCAAATCGGGTGTTGAGTTTCATACAATCTTCCGTGCATTCTGCACAAATGCTCTGACTTTTGCCGGATCTTTTATTCCTGGTGATATCTCAATTCCTGATGCCACATCTACGGCATACGGCCGAATCGTACTGACTGCATCAGCGACATTACCCGGATGCAGACCACCGGCAAGGATAACTGGCAGACTGGTCTTTCCCATAATTTCTCTCACATAAAACGGATCATATGCCTTCCCCTTTCCCTGACTTGCATCTACAATGAGTGCATCGGTATCCTTATCAGAAGGGATTGACATTCCCGGTTCAATGACCCTGATGACCTGCACCTTCCGATCCCTTGGGATCAGGTGCGGGTACGATATCTGGATCGCGGTGGGACAAAGGTCCAGCATATCCTGAATATCTGAACGGGACCTTGTATGGGATACGCATACCCTTCCCATGTACGGACCTGCTGCCTGGAATATTTCAGCTGCTCTCCGTGGTTCTACTGATCGGGGAGAGTCAGAATACAGCACAACTCCGATAGCATCAGATCCCATGATGTCAGCCAGATGTGCATCTTCCGGCCTCGTAATTCCACATAATTTTACGCGTATACAAATCCCTCCAGTTTCTTTTGTGGGTTCTTTGCTGCCATAATACTTGACCCTATCAGATATCCATGGGCAAATGGGCGGAGAGTTTTGATATCACATGGCCAGGTGACCCCGCTCTCTGCAATTACAGTCCGTCCAGCCTGTCTGATAGGGGGGGCCAGTCTGCTGGTGGTAGATATATCTGTCTTCATAGTCTTGAGATTCCGATTATTAATCCCAATAAGATCAGCACCGGTATCAAGAGCAGTTCTGACTTCCTGCCGGGAATGGACCTCAACCAGTGGTTCAAGTCCGAGTTTCTTCGCTGCATCCACGTATTCTGAAAGTTGATCTCCCAGCACGGCGGTGATGAGGAGGACGGCATCAGCCCCAAGCTGCCTGGTCTCGACGAGCTGACGGATATCGACGATGAAGTCTTTTCTCAGAATTGGCACAGGGACCTTTTCTCTTATCATCGGGATAGTTGATGCATCCCCGTGAAAGAAAACCGGTTCAGTGATGACTGAAAGGGCAGAACATCCTCCTGCTATCAGTTGTTTTGCAACACCAGGGGGATTACTAAGGGTCCTGAGATGACCACGTGACGGGCTTGCCGGTTTCATCTCGGCTATTATGGCGTTTTTATTTTTTACACTCGTTATTGCCTTCAGGAGACTGATTATCTGGTGACTGGAATGATCCTTGCCATCTGAGAAGGTTTGACACGAGTATTCTCCCGGGTAAGGAAGTGCTCCTGCCCGGAGGGCAGATGCCCCGACGATCTGATCAAGAATCATACAGGACTCCCTGACATCCTGATAAGGTCGTTTAGTTTTCCTGCGGCTGCACCGGATCGTATTGCTGCATAAGCCTGGAAAACACCACTATGAAGGTCTTTTGCCCCTCCACCCAGGTAGATTGCTGCACCTGCATTGAACGCAACAATATCCTGGCATGGGCCTGATTCTCCTGCAAAGATTGACCTGATTATTCCTGCGTTCTTCTCCGGGGTCCCTCCCTGCAGGGTTTTTTTCTCCACACATGGAATACCATACTCCTCAGGGGTGATAATCTTCATCGTTACTTGTCCGTTCTTCAGTTCTGCGACATGTGTCGGACCGGTTACGGTTATCTCATCAAGTCCATCACCATGGACGACCATTGCCTGTTCTACTCCGATTTTTTGAAGAGTTTCAGCAATCAGAGGAACAAGTTCTGGATTATATACGCCAATGAGACGCGATTGTGCTTTTGCAGGGTTGAGCAGAGGTCCAAGGATGTTAAAGACGGTGTGGACACCAAGTTCTTTCCGGGCTGGTGCTACATAACGCATTGCAGGGTGATACTGCGGCGCATACAGGAATCCGATTCCAATTGCCTCTATCGTTCTGGCTGCAGCTTCTGGTGTCTGATCCAGGGTGACACCGAGAGCTTCGAGCACATCTGCAGATCCACACTGGCTTGAGACACCCCTATTGCCATGTTTTACTACCAGAACTCCGGCAGCAGCAGCAACAAGAGCAGATGCAGTACTAATATTGAATGTCCCCCCAGAGCCGGTTTTATCACCACCGGTCCCACAGGTATCAACCATGATCCCTGATACCCGGGGATTTACCGGAATAGCACATTTCTGCATCACTCTCACAAATGACGCAATTTCATCAGCGGTCTCACCTTTCATGCGCATAGCAGTAAGAAAACTTCCAATCTGAGCGCTAGTTGCATCCCCTCCGGTGATCTGGTTCATCACGGCAACTGCTTCTTCAGGGAGAAGATCCTGCCTGGATATCACCCGCTGTATTGCCTGCTGTATCATTATATCCCTCCAGTACACAGAAAATTTTTTATGATCTGGTAACCGGCAGGGGTCCGAATGCTCTCCGGATGGAACTGAACACCGTGGAGGGGAAATATCTGATGAGAGACTGCCATGATACACCCATCATTCTCTGATGTTGCAGTGATGATGAGTTCTTCCGGAAGTGACTCCTTTTCCGCCGTCAGGGAATGGTATCTGGTAGCCGTGAAAGGTTTTTCTATACCGGAAAAAATCCCGGTTCCCGTATGTGATATCAGACTTGTTTTCCCATGTACCGGCTTTTGAAGTCGCACAATATTTCCACCAAATGAACTGATGATGGTCTGATGACCAAGGCATACACCGAGGATGGGCACTTTTCCTGCGTATCGCTTAATTACCTCCGGGCATACTCCCGATTCATCAGGGGTTCCCGGTCCTGGTGAGAGGATGATTCGGTCCGGCTCTTCACATTCAATCCTGCAGATCGACTGATCACAGGTGATGGCGATCGGGTTTGCCCCGATCGTACCGACGAGTTGATGAAGATTATAGGTAAAACTGTCAAAACAGTCAACGATGATGACATTCATAAGGCATACCCACCGATATCCCGGTTACATGATTCGCCAGAATATGTTGATGCACGTGAGAGTGCAGCAAGCATTGCACCTGCTTTTTGTTTCGTCTCTTCATATTCCCGAGTCGGATCCGAGTCTGCAACAATTCCCGCTCCCGTCTGAAATGATGCAACTCCATCCCGTACGATGGTGGTTCTGATTGCAATTGCAAACTCAAGCCGGTCATCAAATCCGATGTACCCTACCGCTCCGGCATACAGACCCCGGGGATTGGGTTCTAATTTTGCTATAATCTGCATTGCCCGCAATTTCGGAGCTCCGGAGACAGTTCCGGCAGGAAAGCAGGAACGAAGAGCGTCGAAACGATCTGATCCTTCATGCAGTTTCCCGGTAACCAGAGAGGTCAGGTGCTGAACATGGGAAAATTTTTCAACTTCCATAAAGGAGGTGACCTTTACTGTTCCGAATGCAGCTACTTTTCCAATATCGTTCCTGGCCAGGTCAACGAGCATCAGATGCTCGGCTTTCTCTTTCTCATCTGCCAGCATCTCTGCTGCAAGCCTGTCATCATCTTCCGGATCTTTTCCCCTGGGTCTGGTTCCTGCAATTGGTACGGTGTAAATATCTTCCCCGTCAGCTTTGACGAGCATTTCAGGACTTGATCCGATGATGGTCTCATCGCCAAACTCAAGAAAATACAGATACGGAGATGGGTTGAGTGACCTCACTTCAGTATAGATGCTGAAAGGATCTCCCGTGAAGGGAGCTTCGAATCTGCGAGAGATTACTGCCTGAAATATGTCTCCTGCTCTGATATGTTCAAGAGTCTCTCTCACCGCT
>JAZDKH010000400.1:0-2843 GCA_043803325.1 Methanobacteriota archaeon
CAATTTCATATCATTGGATTGTGACATAACGTATTATAATTGTCGGACTAATACTCAAAAAATAAAACAGCATAACCAATATTTTTTATAGCATCTGGAAATATTGATATTTTCATCTCGTTGAGGGATGACTGGAATCTCGAGAGGTTCATATGTTTACGAAGACAACCGAGTATAGATGGATATTTTTTCAATCATCCTGATCATCTTTGGGCTCTGTCTCTTTGAGATCATCTCCAGCATTGATAACGCAATCATCAATGCCGAAGTACTCTCAACGATGCAGCCCCGGTTCAGAAGATGGTTTCTCCTCTGGGGGATTCTCTTTGCTGTTTTTGTAGTCAGGGGGCTTCTCCCTCTCATCCTTGTCTGGGCTGCTACCCCATCACTCACCCCCTGGGAAGTGCTAACTGCTATGTTCACTGACAGTCCAGAGGTAAAGGATGCAATAGAAACATCTGCACCAATGCTTCTCATCGGTGGAGGCATATTTCTTCTCTTTCTCTTTCTGCACTGGATATTCCTTGAGGAGAAAGAGTATGGTCTAAAAGGTGAACGATATTTCAAGTCCAAAGGGGTATGGTTCTTTGCGATCGTCTCTCTCTTACTTGCAGTCATCGTCTGGTTTGCATTAGATCACAATCCTTTCATGGCATTCGGAGCAGTGATAGGATCAAGTGCTTTTTTCATTGTCCATGGATTCAGACAGAATGCTGAGGCACAAGAGCAGCAGCTCATCGGTGGAAATATGTCTGATATCAGTAAAGTATTCTACCTGGAAGTGATAGATGCTACATTTTCCATTGACGGGGTTCTTGGAGCTTTTGCATTCACCTTTTTAATCCCCCTGATTCTTATCGGAAATGCTCTTGGCGCTATCGTTGTCAGGCAACTGACAGTTAGTAACATCGACCGTATCAAACGATACCGATATTTAAAAAATGGAGCGATGTACTCTATCCTGTTTCTTGGGTGCATCATGATAGTAGATGCATTTGGCATTCAGGTTCCAACCTTTGTCTCCCCAATCATTACGTTTGGGGTAGTAGGATTTTTCTTTTTCAAATCCATCAGAGATCCCCTGTATACCCAGTCTGGGTAATGATGGAATGCAAAAAAATGCGACTATATTATCTTTTTTGTATCATCATGGAAAAAATCCTCAAACTTTCCGGATACATCCCGATACAAAACCTGATATTTAAGTCTCCAGACAACGATACTATATACACCAATTTTATCGGTTCTATCATTTCTTGCGGAGGTTCACTTTGTCAGATACGTACGATTCTGGAAATATCAAAATATTACGAGGGCTTGAACCCGTACGGGAACGCCCGGCTATGTATATCGGGTCTACCGATACGAGGGGTCTCCATCATCTGGTCTATGAAGTTGTCGACAACTCCATAGATGAAGCTCTCGCTGGTTACTGTAACCTGGTGGATATTATTATTCACTTGGATGGAAGTGTTAGTGTTGAGGATAATGGTCGGGGTATTCCGATTGACCCGATGAAAGAGAACGAAAATCGGAGTGCACTTGAAACAGTTCTTACCGTTTTGCATGCCGGCGGAAAGTTTGATAAGGACACCTATCAGGTGTCAGGTGGTCTTCACGGGGTAGGGGTATCAGTAGTCAATGCCCTTTCTGTCAAACTTACCGCAAAAGTCTGGAAAGATGGGATCGAGTACGAGATGCAGTTCTCCCGGGGGGGAGTAATTCAGGAACTGACAAATCGTGAAGAACCATTTGAAACCTTAAAAGAACGTTATATCCGTAGATACGGATCGCTTCCAACAGACTGCCCTGATAACCGGGAGGATTTCATGAGTAAATACCGGGCAGCAGTCACCGGAACCTGTGTCACGTTCAAACCGGATAGTACCATCTTTGATACGGTGGAGTATGACTATGATATCCTGGCCCACCGGATGCGTGAACTGGCATTTTTAAACAGTCGTATCACGATTCGAATCTGCGATGAGCGGTGTGAAGACTGGAATGAATGTCGGGAGACCTTCTCATATGAGGGAGGAATCACAGAATATGTCAAATTCCTCAACCGGGACACCCCGCCAATCCATGAGAGTATCATTGCACTCGGCAAACAGGATATTGCAGCTAAAGTTGAGGTCGAGATTGCACTTCAGTACTCAACCGGATTCTCAGAGAAAGTTTTCACTTATGTCAACAGTGTAAATACCCGTGAGGGAGGTACTCACCTTGAAGGATTCAGATCTGCTCTGACTAAAGCTATCAACAAGATGGGAAAGGAGAATAAAGCGATCAAGGATCCGAATTTCTCTCTGAAGGGTGAAGATGTCCGTGAAGGCCTGACCGCAATCATCTCGGTCAAGATGGCTAATCCCCAATTTGAAGGTCAAACCAAGATGCGTCTTGGGAACAGTGAGATCAAGGGGATTATAGATTCATTAGTCTACTCATCTCTCTGTGAGTACTTTGAAGAACATCCAAAAGACCTGGCTGCCATCATCGAGAAGGGTATTCTTGCATTTCAGGCCAGGGAAGCAGCCAGGAAGGCTCGTGAACTGGCTCGACGTAAGAGCACTTTAGACTCATCAGGACTTCCCGGAAAACTTGCAGACTGCTCTGAACGCTCTCCTGAAAAGAGTGAGATGTACATTGTGGAAGGAGATTCTGCAGGTGGCAGTGCCAAGCAGGGTCGTGATCGCCGGTTCCAGGCAATTCTTCCCCTGAGAGGAAAGATTCTGAACGTAGAGAAGGCCACGGTCCATAAGATACTCAAAAACCTGGAAATTCAGGCGTTGATATCCGCTATAGGGACCGGAGTCGGGGAATCTTTTGACCTCGAGAAGGCC
>JAZDKH010000401.1:0-8364 GCA_043803325.1 Methanobacteriota archaeon
GAAATGTATCAAGACTGCGGCGCAGGCGTATGCCATCCTTAACCTACGGGTATGATAACCGCGACAGATCATAAATCCGCTCAGCCTTTTTCACTCCGATACCAGAAACCTCGAGTAACTCCTCTTTTTCAGCATTAATAACGGCCTGGACCGATCCAAATACTTCAAGGAGAGAACGGGCATATTTCAACCCAACATCAGGAAACGCGGAAATAATCGCCTCCTGCGCCTCTGAATTTCCCTGATAGACTCGCTTTAGAGCAGGCCCACGCTCAGGATTTGCCTCATCAGCCTCGCGCCGGGCAAGAACCATGAGAAGTTCAGCAGTCTCCTGCGGGCTCCCGGTCATGAGGATAGTTACCCCTAAATTGATCCCTATGGCAGCGAGTGCACCCCGGATTGCATTTGGATGAATATCTCGCAGACCATACAGATCACCCCCTTCGATGATCAGAACCGGTTTCAGACAACTCACTGCCATCTGCCTAATCTGTCCGAGGAGATCACGTTCGACGAGGGTATCCACAAAATCCCGGGCAGTCTTCCGCTCTACTAGGATACGCTCCCCAATCCGATAGTCACCAGTAACCAATCGTTCTAGCCGGATATTTGCCCCTGCTGCAGAGAGACACTCAGCCACCTTAGAGACGAGCTCACGGTCATCCACTATCACTTCAGGGCCGGAGAAGAACTCTTCCTGTTCTGCCTTCGCTCTGACCTGCTCTTCAGGACTGAGAGAGAGCGCAGTCTGAATCTCCCCTTTCACCTTCCTTCCAAGCCCGGCCATCTGTTTGACCATCGCCTTCTCCTTATTCTGAGAGACGAACCTGAATGCCTCATCAGACGTCCGCCGGGTGACGAGGACAATCACCCTTCCAGCTCTATGCCGTCCGGTCCGTCCTTTCCGCTGGATACTCCGAATCTCTGAAGGGACCGGTTCATAGAAGATCACCACATCAGTGGAAGGGATATCAAGTCCTTCTTCACCGACTGATGTTGCCACCAGTACTTTGAATTCGCCCTCTCGAAACCGGTTCAGGGTTGCAATCTGCTTCCGCTGCGATAACCCTTTTTCACTGTCCTTCGTCGCCTGGCCGACAAACCGTTCGGCAGTTATCCCCCGTGCAGAGAGAACGTCCACGATCATCTTCACGGTATCCCGAAATGTAGCAAAGACAATCACCCGGGTTTCAGGCTGGTCGGTTAGAAGTTGCTCAATGAGACCAGGAAGTGCCAGGAGTTTAGGATGACACTCCTCCTGCCACCCTTCTGCACGCTCAAGGAGGTGGCAAAACCTCACATCCTCTGCGATACGCTTACTCGCTTTCGAACCACCAGGAGCCAACCCTTCTGCAAGAAGTTTCTGCAGATACCCACGAAGGACCAGACAACTTTGTGATTCAGCAAGATTGACGGCATGACGGAGCTTCATGCATTCGGCATGGATACTTGCCGCCATAAACCCGCTTGCGTCCTTTTCTGCGATCCGAATCTGAATCAGGGCACTCAGCTCCTGAAGAGATTTCATCGAAAGGTTCTTTCTATCGGGTGCTGGCAGACCCATCTGCCTCAGTTGGGACAATCGATCGTCGATAAGACCATAGAGATCCTCAAGTACCTCTTTTAGTTCATCAGGAAGGTTCACATTGATGATCTCAATCTCGGTGTCGTGGACATACGGCTTGACATCGGGATCCTCATAAGACCTGGTCTCTACGTGAGAGATCTGCAGATTGTCAATGATATCAGAGACCTTCTCATTGTTTCCACCAGGAGAAGCAGTCATCGCAAGGATCAGGGGCTCTTTAGCGGTCTCCATGTATTTGCCTGCGAGAAAGACGTAGGCATAATTCCCGGAGGCGCGATGTGCCTCATCCACCACCAGGAGAGAAACCTCCCGAAGTGAGTATCGCCCTGCAATTACGTCGTTCTTTATGACCTGTGGAGTGGCAAGGATAACGGTTGCAGCTTCCCATTCAGCAGTCCTGACAACCGGTGCTGCATCGCCGGTAAAGGAGACACATTTCCCTTCAGTTCCATCTGAAAGATAGAGAAGGGATTGGAAGTAGCGAAGATGCTGCTCAACAAGGGGTTTAGTCGGAGCAAGCATCAGGACCTTGCCACCCGTGCTATAAAGCCGTGATGCGGCAACGATAAGGGCTATAGCAGTCTTCCCAAGACCCGTAGGAATGACTACCAGGGTGTTGCCATCAAGTGACCGCATTGCAATCGAGAACTGGTATGCGCGCTTCTCAACACGGTCCGGAATTATCAGAGGATGGCAGATGTATTCCATCAGACCTTTCAGATAATATCTGCAAAATTCTGCAGACCTTTGATGATACTAGTTACGAGAATCGGGAGATCATCTATCTTCACCCGTATCTGCTTCATACTGTCCCGGTCTCGCAGGGTAACGGTCCGATCTTCTTTGGTTTCGTAGTCTACCGTTATCGCGAGCGGGGTTCCGACCTCATCCTGCCTCCGATATCGCCTTCCTATCGCACCGGAGTCATCGTACTCGGCAAGAATCTCATGTTTGTGCAGGGTTTGGTTGATCTCTCTGGCAATATCATCGAGTCCATCCCGGGCCATCAAAGGAAGGACTGCTACCTGAACCGGAGCTATCCGCGGAGGAAAATGCATTACTTTCCGGACTTCGCCATCAACATCCTCTTCATCGAATGAATGTTCGAGAACAGCATAGATCATCCGGTCAATTCCATAGCTGGGTTCAATTACATGGGGCCTGACATCAATCCCCCGTACATCAACATCCTCTTCCGTGATCTCATAGAGATGAGCAGGAACAAAATACTCCTCACCATCAACGGTAACGGTGGCTCCGTCAGGACCGGGAGGGACGATTCCCAGTGCATCGGCTATTGCTTTTGCTTTCCCCCGGTACTGCGGGCCGAGAACACCCATATTTGCAGAGATAACCCTGCGACGTTCCCGTTTCGGCTCGGCAAACTGTACATATACCGTGAAGGAATCTCCACTAGCTTCAGCATGGGCTTTTAGATCATAATCTGTCCGATCTGCAATCCCTACCGTCTCAACCCAGCCAAACCGATCTGAACGAATCTCGGCATCCCAGCAATCTTCTGCATAATGTGCCCGCTCATCAGGGAGGTGCTGCCTGAATCGGAGTTTTTCCGGTTTCACCCCGATAGTGGTGAGAAGATCATGAGTGAGAGCAAGATAATATGCAACATATTCATTTGCGATAACCCTTTGATCCACCGCATCCCGCATGGTATAGATCTTTGCTTCCCCTCCCACCTGCTGTTGATCTGAGGAGAAGAGAGGAAATGAATACCCTGCATAGCGAGAAAAATTCGGGTGGTTCTTCTCTTCCGGATGGACAAATATCTCTGCTTCAGCCTGGGTAAACTCCCGAAGTCGGATCATACCCTGCCTTGGTGAGATCTCATTCCGGTATGATTTACCTATCTGAACGGTCCCAAAAGGCAGACGATCCCGATAGAATCTGAGCAGCCTGCCGAAATCGACAAAGATACCCTGCGCGGTTTCAGGCCGAAGATACCCGGTACGCTGGGAACCTGGACCGATGGTGGTCTGAAACATGAGATTAAACGCAAAAACTTCAATGTTTTCGAGTTTTTCCCCACATGCCGAGCAGGGAAGACCGGTAATAGCCTTTTGAAGATCTGCAGCGTTTAGCACAGAAGCATCTGGAATATTATGAGCTTCTGCCACATGATCAGCCCGAAGATACTCTTCACATGCCGGGCACTGACACATCTTATCTGCAAACCCACCAACATGGCCGGAAGCCACATAGATCGCCTCCTGGCCGATAGTCGGGCATTCGATCTCATAATATCCTTCAGATATTACGTAGAACTGTCGCCAGAGGTTTTCTATCCGCCGTTTCAGAAGAGTGCCAAGTGGCCCGTAATCGATAAAACCGGCAACAGAACCGTAACATTCTGATGATGGCCAGACGAAACCACGTCGCCGGGCGAGATCGATGACTTGATCATAGATATCGTTCTTTGGAACCTGGGACTTATTATCTGCCTTTGAAACCACTGCGGATGACCCCCCGTACGTGAAATATCTATACATATAGGGAAAAACAGGGCATATAGATTCCGGGAGATACCAGATTCCACCCAGGATCCTGCCGCATCACGGGAGAATATCAAAATATGGCCAAAAGAGGGTGGATGTACCTGCCGCTAACCTGCCACATTCCCAAACCATCATATCGAGTTATAAGAGTTATCGGTCCTTTTTCGGGATAAATCCAACATACTTAAATAATTTTAACGGCATCTATATCGGTATCCGGACATAGTGTGATTCCTCATGCCTGAAGAGCTTCAGAAAAAAGAACAGCTTCTGCAGCTGTTTGCAAATATGACCGGCAATACAAAGATTGTAGAGCCGATGAAGAAGATCCATGGCACCCTTCGTGATAGCGATGCGGTTGAGCGGGAGATCGCACTCATCATGCGGGAACTGCTGGACCAGGGGATCTTTAAGACCAAATTGAGACCTATCCAACTTGCGAAACTCATCTGTGCATACCACGCCGGTAAGAATGATACTGAGATCGCCAGGGAATTGGGAGATGAGAAACTCTCAAAAACGGTAGCACGAGCGAGAGTACGGATGAAACTCTTCCGTGAGCTTGACTTTAAGATGCCATTTGATCGGCATAAGATGGAAGAACTCATGACATCTGGGAAGACGATGAAGGAGATCAGCGAAATGCTCGGGATCAGCCCTTCTACCCTTCGTGAGTACCGTCATGTCCTTGAAGCGATGATAGACCGCGATATGGATCGGTATATCGAGCGGATTAAGGATGTGATGGAGGATCGTGATCTGACTGAACAGATGACCGCTAGTGCGACCAAGGATGCCTTTGGTGAGTCTATCGATATCACTGAAGCAGAGTTGATCGATATTACGTAACCTTTTTTACGATGAAATTAACCTGGCTCGGGCACTCCTGTGTGCTCCTTGAAGGGGACCGGAAGGTTTTGATAGATCCATTTGCCCCGAACCTTGAGATCCCGTGTAACCCTGATATTGTGGCAGTAACCCACGCCCATGCAGATCATCTCGGGGTGACATTGAAGCTTGGGGTAAAAACCGTTGCTATGAATGAACTTGCTCACTATCTGAAGGAGAAAGGCCTACCAGTGGAACCGATGAACATCGGAGGGACCATCGAGGTAGATGGGGTGTCATTCACCATGACAACGGCCCAGCACTCCTCCTGGATCGAAGATGCAGGAATCGGTATGTATGGAGGGGCCGCTGCCGGGTATCTGATAACCATGAACGGCATTACGATTTACCATGCCGGTGATACGGGACTCTTTGGTGATATGCGACTGATTGGGGAGATATATAATCCCAATGTAGCCCTGATCCCGATTGGCGGAAGGTATACGATGGGGCCTCGTGAAGCAATGATTGCGGCAGAGTTTATTGGGGCACCAATTGTGATCCCTATCCATTATAATACAACGCCACGTATTATGCAGGATTCAGAAGAGTTTAAAAGGGTTATCGAACGGACAACTGATCTGAAGGTTGTGGTGCTCAAGCCTGGGGATACGTATGAAATTACCTGAAACCTTTCAGAGGCCGGACGGATTCATGAATGCAACTAGTAAACGATGAAATCCAATGTAACTCATCCTCATCAGGGTTTTCGTTTTTTTGCCAAATACTATAATTTATCGAAATAATAGGATTCACTTTTTTTTCTTTTTTTAATGTCGAAATAAGCGGTATTACTGTATACAATATATTAAATAAAATCGGAACATAATTACAAATACTGGGAAGGAGAATTCGGCAATATGCCTTATTAGTGGATTACACTGTATCAAACTCATCATTGAGTTCGTAATAACTATGGGTGTTGAAATAAACAGACAACTCCCATAAGAAGGCTATTCCTCATCTTCCCTTTTGCCAAGAAGGTCCCTTAAGCAGTTTATTCCCTCTCGTCAGATCTCATCGCAGATTCCTTCACATCCAGATGTATGCCGGATATTATCCCCGGGTTTATTCCAAAGATACCGGAAAATGGCTTCTCTTCCATTATAATCACTCGTATCCTGTTCTTACAAGGCTGCGAAACCCTGTGCTGACTTCTTCAGGAGCTGAATAAAGCGAATGCTAATGCACAGGAATGGTAATTATCAATGATTAAAATCCTCTATCTTGATGATGAGTTGTCGCTTCTTGAGATAACAAAGATCTATCTTGAAAGAAATAACTCCGATTTTAAAATAGATACGACCCTGTCATTTAAAGAGGCTTATTTAAAAATTGCTTCCAGCGTTTATGATGTGGTAATATCAGATTATGAAATGCCGGAAATGAGCGGGATTGATTTTCTCAAATACGTAAGAACCCATTATAATGATCTCCCATTTATTCTTTTTACCGGCAAAGGGAGGGAAGACATAGTCATTGAAGCACTCAATAATGGTGCTGATTTTTACCTTCAGAAGGGTGGAGAACCGCGATCTCTGTTTGCTGAACTCGAACATAAAGTCAGACTGGCCGTCTCAAAAAGGGAGATGGAAAAGGACCTGTTAGAATCAAAACAGCGAATGGTGGATATTATTAACCATCTGCCTGATGCAACCCTGGCAGTTGATCGGTATGGAAAAGTCATAACCTGGAACAAGGCAATCCAGGAAATGACCGGCATATCAAGTGAAGTGATAGTAGGGAAGGGGGATTATGAATATTCTATCCCCTTTTACGGCGAGAGAAAACCACTGTTGCTGAACCTGATCTTAAACGAAGACCCTGAAATAGAAAAGAAATATTCTTCTTTTTTTAGGACAGGGGATCGGTTGATTAGTGAAATATTCATTTCTACATTTAACCAGGGTAACGGAGCCCATCTTCGGACTATTGCTTCTCCTCTTTATGATAGAGATAATAATGTCATCGGTGCAATCCAATCAATTCGGGATATAACAGACCTAAAACATACTGAAGATATTCTGTTTCGCAAAATCGAGGAATTGAATATCGCTTATGAAGAACTCTCTTCCACCGAAGAGGAGCTCAGGCAGAACTATGAAGAACTCAATAACAGCCAGCAGCAGTTGCTACAGAGTGAAGAACGATATCGCGATGTTGTTGAAGACCAGACAGAATTCATTTGCAGATTCACGCCGGATGGAAAGATTACTTTTGTAAACGGAGCCTACTGCCGGTATTTTGGCCTTGACAAGGAGTCATGCATTGGAGTTCATCATGCTGTTATCATCCCATCGGAAGACCGCCAGTTAATGAAGCAGCATCTCGCTGCTCTCACACCGCAAAAATCAGTCGCCGTTGTTGAACACCGCGTACGAATGCCTGATGGGGAAACTAGGTGGCAGCAGTGGACAGATCGGGCCATATTTGATAATAATGGACACATCATCGAATTCCAGTCTGTAGGGAGGGATATAACCGGACGCAAAGAAGCAGAAGAGAAGTTGAAACGAATGAATGAGGAACTTCATTCTGCATACGAGCAACTGGCCGCCACAGAAGAGGAACTCAGGCAGAACTATGACGAACTCAAAACCAGTCAGCAGTTGCAGCATCGCAAGGAAGAGGAACTCAATGAACGGGAACTCGATCTTCGTGAAAGTGAGAATATGTATCGGGATCTGGTAGAACTCCTGCCAGAGACTATATTTGAATTTGATATACACGGATTTGTCACCTCTGCCAACAGTAGTGCGCTTGAATCTTTTGGATATACCCAGGAGGAACTCAAAAAAGGGCTTAATGCTTTTCAGGTGCTGATTCCGGAAGATAGAGGTAAGGCAATGAGTAGCCTACAGAGAGTTATTGCCGGAAAAAAACAGGTCATTACTGAATACACAGCTCTCAGGCGTGATGGCAGTACCTTCCCGGTAATCATTGATTCTAATGCGATTATCCATCATAACAAACCAGTAGGAATAAGAAGTATCATATTTGATATCACCGGATGTAAACAGGCAGAAGAAGTGTTGAGCCAGGTAAATAAAAAACTCAATATGCTCAATAGCATCACCCGGCATGATATCCTCAACCAACTCATGGGATTACGTGCCTATCTTGAACTCTCCAAAGAAGAGATAGAAGATACCAAAATATTAGAATATATCGAGAAAGAAGAACACGCCGCTGAAATTATCCAGGAGCAGATTGAATTCACCCGCACATACCAGGATATTGGGATGCAAGCACCAAAATGGCTGGATCTGGAGGATATAATCAATTCTGTTATCAGGCAGTTAAAACACCCGGGTGTTGATATAGAAGTGGCGGGTAAAGGACTGGAGGTTTTTTCTGATCCACTCATTGAAATAG
>JAZDKH010000402.1:0-4558 GCA_043803325.1 Methanobacteriota archaeon
ATCGGACAGGGAGCAAAACCTGGTATCGGGGGGCATCTCCCTGGTGAGAAGGTCTGTGCTGATGTCTCATGTACGCGGATGATCCCAGAGGGAAGTGATGCTATCAGCCCAGCCCCTCATCATGATATATACTCAATAGAAGACCTGAAACAATTGGTCAGGGGTTTGAAAGAAGCGACCGAGTGGAAGAAACCAGTCTTTGTGAAGATCGCGGCGGTCCATAATGTCGCGGCGATTGCTGCAGGTATAGCCCGGTCAGGCGCAGACGCCGTTGTAATCGACGGATTCAAGGGAGGGACCGGCGCAGCACCAGCAGTTTTCCGAGATCATGTGGGAATACCGATTGAAACAGCAGTTGCGGCTGTGGACGCCAAACTCCGTCAGCAGGGGATCAGAAACGAGGTGTCCATCATCGCTTCAGGGGGAATCAGACATAGTGCAGATGTGACAAAGGTCATCTGTCTCGGTGCTGACGCGGTATACATCGGTACCGCCGCCCTCGTTGCAATGGGCTGCAGGGTCTGTGGAACCTGTTACCGAAACCTGTGCACCTGGGGGATTGCAACCCAGCGACCTGACCTCGTAGCCAGGCTTAATCCTGATGAAGCAGCTCGCAATGTTGAGAATCTTATTCATGGATGGACACTCGAACTTGCAGAACTGATGGGAGCAGCTGGCATAAACAGCATTGAGTCACTCCGTGGCAATCGTGATCGACTCAGAGGATATATGCTCGATCAAACGATGCTTGATATCCTTGATATCAAATCCGTGGGGGCCTGACCATGCCACCGGTAGTCATTGACGCAAAAGGAATGCATTACACTCCGCTCAACCAGATGATTCGCAGGGCTCTCGCTGACGGTGCGAAAGAGATAGTCTTAAAGAATGTAATGGGTCAGCGATTCATTGGTGACGGCCTCACCGGCGATGCAACTATCACTGTAGAAGGAGTTCCGGGTGGAGATCTCGGGATGTTTATGAATGGGCTTACCGTTATTGTCCATGGAAATGCAGATCATGCACCCGGTAACACGATGGATAGCGGTCTGATCGTCATTCATGGAAGTAGTGGTGATGCTACAGCTCATAGTATGCGGGGCGGGCGGGTCTATGTCAGAGATGACATCGGATACCGGGGGGGAATCCATATGAAACAGTATATGGAAAAGCGTCCTATCCTTGTTATCGGAGGGAATGCACGTGCTTTCCTGGGTGAGTATATGGCAGGAGGCCTCATCATTTTGCTTCGACTTGGTGAAGAGAACTCTGAAGCATTCTCAGAGATGGGGATCGCCAGCGGGATACATGGCGGTGAAATATATGTCAGAGGGGAGGTTGCAGGATGGACCCTCGGCGTAGGGAGTGCCGCACGTCCGGCTAATTCTGATGATATCTCATCAATAAAAGAGTATATTATCGAGTTTTGTGAACACTTCGGCCTTGACTCAGGGAGTATTCTTGCATCCTCTTTTACTAGAATTGCCCCGGTTAGTGCCAGACCCTTTGCGAGCAAATACACGTGGGAGTAAGACATGCCAGAGAAGAAGAGTTACAAGAGCCTGAAAGAGGAAGTCTGGGATACAGGTATCTGCACCGGGTGTGGTGGCTGTGTTGCAGTCTGCCCGGCAGATGCTCTGTTTTTCATCGATGAACCAGGGATTAACCATCCATCATCATCCGGGTACTGCAAGATGGAGATAGACTCAGTTCCCTGTGGTGCCTGTTATGATGCCTGCCCCCGGACGAAGGAACAGAAAAAGGATACAATCGGATCATATAAGCAACTTATGCGAGCTCAGGCTACTACGGCTGTATCATATCAACAGAGCGGGGGAGCAGTTACCGCGATTCTCATAGCTGCTATGCAGGAAGGACTTATTGATGGGGTAATAACCGTTACTGAAGACCGCTGGAATCATAAGCCGAGTTCTATCCTCATCACCAGTTCAGGTGAACTCATTGAGCATGCTGGTTCCCGGTATAACTGGTCGGTTCCGGTTCTGCGCTCCCTCAAGACTGCCATCATCGAGAAAAAACTCACAAAAGTTGTTATTGTGGGCACTCCCTGTGTTGTCCAGGCAGCACGTGCAATGAAGAACTCCTCTAATGATCTGCTTATTCCCTTCGGCAGATCTATCCGTCTGATAATAGGACTCTTTTGTACTGAGAGTTTCGACTATCATACCCTGATGGAGCAAATTCTGAAGAGTAATCACGGTATTAATCCCCAACAGATATCTCATATGGATGTGAAAGGAAAACTCGATCTGACACTGACGGATGGCTCAATAATGACCCTTTCGCTTGAAGAGGTAGCGCAGGCAGTTCGAAAGGGGTGTCATTCCTGTGCAGACTTCTCCGCTCTTGATGCTGATATTTCCGCAGGATCAGTAGGGACTCCCGCAGGAAACACGACCCTCGTTATCAGGACTGATGAGGGAATCGGGTTTGTAGAACACGCAGTTAAATCTGGTCTTCTTACCATATCCGGAGAAGTTGATACCACTATCATTGAGAAACTTGCAACCGCTAAATTGGCGCGAATCAGTAATTCATGATAAATTCCTTTTTAGAGTCATTTTATTTTTTTAGAAGTTTATCTCCCTTCGAAAAGAACAGAAATATATAGAACTATTAAGAGAAAACTATATGATATTTAATATCTGATAACCAATGGACGAAAGCAGTTCTGAAGATATTCCCCCACATAGTCGTCTCAGTGCCGGGTGCACTCTCTGTTTCAAAGGAGCGAAACTGGTTCTTTTTATAACCGGACTTTGCCAGAGGTCATGCTGGTACTGCCCGTTATCTGCCCAGCGTAAAAATCTGGATGTAATTTTTGCGAACGAACACCGCATTACATCGACTGAAGAAGTAATCACTGTAGCCAAAAAGATGTCAGCGCTTGGCACCGGGGTTACGGGAGGTGAACCTTTCCTTGTTCTTGCCAGACTTGTCAGTTTTACAAAAGCATTGAAGGATGAGTTTGGAGTATCTCATCAGATTCACTTGTATTCAGGTATAGCACCCTCACGATCTGATCTGATACAGATATCAGGGTTTGTCGATGAGATACGACTCAATCCACCACATGAGACATGGGCATCTATTAGAGGAAGTCCGTATCATGAATCAATCAAGAACGCCAGAGAACTCGGATTTGATATTGGTATCGAAGTTCCATCTCTACCCGGAATAGAATCATTCCTTGAGATCATTGATGATCTTGACTTCCTGAATATTAATGAACTTGAGTGGGGTGAATCAAACGCGTCCGAGATGCGGGGACGGGGGTATGAACTCAGGGGTGATGTCTCCAATGCCGTGCAGGGAGGGAAGGAAGCCGTCTCTCTTATTCTTTCACATCCAAAGGTGCACTGGTGTTCATCTGATTTTAAAGACCGGGTCCAGCTCAGAATGAGGCTAAAGCGCATTGCTGCAAATACTGCCCGTGAGTTTGATGAGATCACTACTGATGGGACGGTTGTATACGGGGTCTGGGAATGTGACGGGGTTCGAGCTGATCTCCCTGATAACCTTGACACCGATCTGTATGCACGGTTTCCAGACCGGGTTGAGATGGCATGGTGGATACTGAGCGAGCATGCAAAAAATATGGACGGAAAGAAGTACGTGATAGAACGGTATCCGGATAATGGATTCGTGGTTGAGGTGACCCCGGCATGATACGCTCCCTTGTTGAACCACTCTATGAATATATAATTACGAAGCAATGTATGCACATCCCTACCCATATTGCAATCATTCTGGATGGGAACCGCAGATATGCACGGAAGAAGGGACTGGGAACCGCGTATGGTCACCGGATTGGTGCCGACCGGACAGAAGAAGTCCTTGAGTGGGCGCAACAGCTCGGGATACGTTATATCACCCTCTATATATTCTCTACTGAAAATTTCAACAGGACTGAAAATGAAGTTTCAGATCTTTTTGAACTCTTTAAAGAGAAACTTGCCCGCATTATTGATGATGAGCGGGTACATAAATACGGAATCAGAATTCAGATGATCGGTGAGCGGAATCTTCTGCCTGAAGACCTCCGCGTAGCAGTTGAACGGGCTGAAGCAGCAACCGCTCATTATGACAATTTTTGCCTGAATATGGCTCTGGCTTACGGAGGAAGGAATGAGATTGTCCAGGCTGCACGGGATATACTGACTGATGTCAGGGACAATAAAATAAAACCCAAAGAGATATCAGAAGATCTTCTTGAGGATTATCTCTATGGCAAAAATACCTTAATTCCCCCAGTTGATTTGATAATTAGGCCTGGAAATGAGTGTAGAACATCAAATTTTCTGCCCTGGCTTGCCAACGGTCACGAATCTGCAGTCTACTTCTGCGCTCCGTACTGGCCCATGTTCAGGAAACTCGATATGCTCAGGGCGGTTCGGGTGTACTCACAGCGCAAGGAAATTACTCTGCATTCCCAACATAACCCTTCTCTGTAGAAATCTTATTCTTTGAAAACTTAAAAACAATTCAATATCTGGGTTCAGGCTCCAAAGCGCCGTACCCTTGACTGATAATCGCG
>JAZDKH010000403.1:0-14657 GCA_043803325.1 Methanobacteriota archaeon
CCCTCATCGGAGGAACCGGAAGCCTGTACCTGGCAAAGGGAGAAGTGCTGAATGAGAATGCCTTCATTGAGCTCCTCAGAGGACTGGCTGAGATACTGGGATCGAAGAACGTCTCATGCCCTGATATCAGGGCGGACTGTATCACCGATACGATTCTTGATGCAGTCAGAACCTACTCAGTCGGGTGGATATTTTTCGGGATAGAATCGGGAAGCCCCCATGTTCTGAATCTGATGCAGAAAGGTATCTCCCCGGAGACAGTTGAGAAGGCTGTCGAACAGTGCCGTGAACACGGGGTCAGGGTTGCCGGGAGTTTTATCACTGGATACCCGGGTGAGACCTGGAACGACCATGAGATGACGAAAGACCTGATAGAACGGATAGCCCCTGATGATGTATTCATCTCGTCTGCCGAACCCATCCCCTCAACACCCCTTGCAGATCTGGTGATAAAAACACCTGAATCAGAGAACCCTGCTTATATCCCCCACACCGGAGAGTTTCATCCCCTCCATCTGACAGAGGCAGAGGCCCGGGCCTTTGATCTCATGCTCCATGCTGACAGTTACAGGCAGGTTCCCCGGCTGACTACCGATGCCCTGTATCAGACATATCTTCAAGAGGCACGAAAACAGGGCGATGATATCAGACGTGCAACAAAGTTGTTACAGAGGTACCATACCCGGTAACTTCCCGATAACTCTTACTCTATCTATCATCCATTGATACTCTCTTTGTATTAGTTTTAGAAAAACTAGACTATTTTGAATATTTCATAAACCCAGGTCTGACATTTTTACTTTCAGAAAAGAGAACTCACCCGAAATTATTTATATTTCTTCATACTTGAGTAGTATACGTGGTACAAAGATGTCACAAAAAAGAAACAGAATAACTTCACAGAAGAGTTGGACTCATATTCTGAAGATATACAGAAGGATATTCCTCATATGTATCATAACCATCTGCGCATTCACCATTCATGCAACGAGTCTTCCCATGGTCACATTCCCTCTGAAACCCTCTCCAGATACCGGACCATACCAGGATGAGGAGTTTTTAGAAGAGGCAAATACCATGATCTACAGCCTTTCAAACCAGACAATGCCAAATGGAACTGAACTGCTCAATCTCCTATCAATGCAGCAGAAACTTGCAAAGATGAATGTCAGCCCAAGCTTATACCCAAAAGCGAAGCAGATCAATGCATATCTTTACTACTCCGCCAAAGCCGGCTACAATAATGTTGATGCAATGATGCTTACCACGGCGCCATGGTCACCAGTGTATCACGATACATCACGACTCAATGAAGCACTTAAATATCAGGATGCTTCACAGGTAATGTGGAACCAGATAAAAGACATGTATCCGGATGTTATTCCCTATAAACTCTCAACATTCGATGACAACACCATACAGATTTCAGACTCAGGATTATGGTAATGACGAGCCACTCATCAGAACCAGGACAATGGATCTGATATTATTATTTTCATCAATACCTTCCATCAGTTCATCATTACCGCATTAATCACTTCCCACATAGCGGAGTTTTGTTTCTTTCCGATGAACGGATGGGCCGCATCTCCAGGTTTTCTCATCTGAATATCTACGTTACCCCAATGGATACCAAGGAGGTGACTAACTAGGAATCAGAGGATATCCCCTCGGATCATTCCCGATATACTCACTCACCCTGAGGTTCCCGGATGCAACAGTTCTTCCACTGACAATCTCATTTTCGGTCAATCGGTGCCGAAGGCTTAGGAGATCTGTTCCACTCGAGAAGGTGTATCGCTTAAACGGTGTCAGGGTCAGCATGCCCTTATATCTCCCCTGAAGAATTCGGCAATGGTACAGAGGAAGATGGTCCTCTACCGGTCATCAGGGATCTCCCTCTGATGAAGATATCAGGAGAAATCAAGCGAGGATGAGGAGATTATCTGCCCGAAGGTCTTTGCTTCAGCGATCTCATCCACAATCCGACCGGAATAGTACTCACGAGTCCTCGCAACTGCATGAAGGGTCTGTCCAGCTGACAGAGGCCGTTGCATCCTTGAGGGTTCATATTCAGAATACTTCATTAAGAGCCTCTTCAGCAAGGCTTCCCCAGACCTGCTTAGCCCTTTAACTCCGGGTAGTCCTGAACACCAAATACATTTCAATTCTACCCGAGTCTATTCGAGTCTCCATTTTACCGATATGGTCCCGGCTGCTACTATCCCATTCCTTGACCTCACCAGTACCGTATACTCCTGCGGTTTTTTCAATGAACATGGGGCATCTGATGACCATGGATTTTCACCCCCTTGCCCAGATCTAACATACGCTTTCAGGATTGTATCATCTTCCGGGTAAAATTTCTTTCTCTCTGTTCGGATCGGGGAGACGAACACGGATAATTCTTCTCCTTCACTCAAATTGGTGCATCCTGAGATAGGAAAGGACTCTCCCATCAGCTTATCTGATATTGGATCAACCCTGATAAACGGTTCTTGAATAGAAAGCGGAATATGGAACAAGATATTATGAGACCCATCTGCCAGGATCATATCGGTGAGTGCAGGCCCCTCTGAACTCCAGATCGGATATCTTTCAATGAGGAACTGGGTATCATTTCTGATGTTCTTAACCACCACTCCGCCTTCAGTAATCATCAGGATCAGATCAAACTTGTTATTCTCCCCAGGATGTTGGAGGATAACAGAATATTCACCTACATTCAGCTGCTCCATCACAAACGGAGGGACAGTAAACTGAAAGGTATCATCAGACTCAATCGAAATCGTTTCAGAAAAATTAAAATTATCTCCAAAGATCCAGAGAACGATCTCTGGGGGAGGAGGCCCGGTCACCGCTCCGGTGATGACAAGGTTATCCCCTCTGGCGAGTATAGATGATGAGAGAACTCCATATATTGTCCGTGTGTTGGCCTTCATAATCAGGGCATTCCCATCCTCTTTCTGAGCAGTATCCATCTCCCGGAGAATGGTTTGAAGCAGCCTCTCGCCGTAATCCTCTTCAGAAATACCTTTCTGAATGCTCTTTTTTGCTAGGCCGAGCATCAATCGAAGTTTCTTTCCCTGAAACACAGCCCTGAGATGTTTGAGTATCTTCCGGTCTACCTCATTCATCGTTCCAAGCGACTTGATTCGATCAACAAAACTCTTCGTAATCTCTGAAAATTTCTCCCCTTCTGATGCAGATACCCACTCAAGTCGTATCCGCCCGCCTAGTCCGTATCGCTCATAGATGGTATGGAGCAGGTTGTACCTCCGCAATGTATCCAGATTTCCGTCAATGTAATGGCAGTCCTGGAGATGACATCCCGAGATCAAAACCCCGTCTGCTCCCTCTGTAAAAGCATCAAAAATAAAGACCGGATCAACCCGTGCTGAGCACATAACCCTGATGATACGAGTATTCGGAGGATACTGGAACCTCGCTACCCCCGCAAAATCTGCCCCTGCGTAACTGCACCAGTTGCAACAGAAGACAATTATCTTGATCTCATCTTGTCGTCGTTCAATAAAAGCAGCATGAATCTGTGCACGGATCTGCTCGTCAGTGAAATGAGACATTGATATCGCATGGGTTGGGCAGGCTGCACCACAATTCCCGCATCCTTTACAGAGTGCCTTTATGGAATATGCCTTCTTATTCTCGATATGTATCGCCTGGTACGGGCAGAGATTTTCACACACACCACATCCGATGCAGAGAGAAGGATCGATAACACTGTTGATGGCGTCGGTTTCAAAAACCCGGTTCCACATCGGAATTCCTGCCCTCGATGCGGTAGCAAGTGCCTGTTCAACGCTCTCCGGTATCCCGGCAGGTCCCCGTGCCGTACCACATACATAGATCCCATCGTTCGCAAAATCCACCGGACGGAGCTTAACATGGGCTTCAAAGAAGAAATTGTCCTGCCCAAGGGGAACTTTTAGGATTTTAGAGAGTTGCTGCGCATCCGTGGTCTGGACAAGGGGGGTTGAGAGTATAACCAGATCTGACTGAATAACCAGGTCTCTGTGAAGCATCGAATCATAGACCGTGCAGACGGTATCACCGACAACGGGGGGACATCCAGGCAAAAATGGAACAAATCGAACTCCCTTCTCCCGTGCATTCCGGTACTGAGTTTCATACCCCGCTCCGTATACCTGGATATCATTATGCAGAATGGTGATACGTGCATTAGGATTCATCTCTTTGAGGAGGATTGCATTTTTTATCGCAACCATGCAACAGATACGCGAGCAGTAAGATACGGTCTGACCTCGTGAACCGGCACATTGTATCATCACGATTTCATCAGGTGGGGAAAACCCTTCATTGAGCAGACCTTCAAGTTCAAACTGCGTAATAACCTGATCAGAATGATGATATCTGTACAGTCCTTCCGGTTTGAGGGTGGTTGCTCCGGTCGCCACGATGATGGTACCGACCCGGATGGATATCTCCTCTCCGTTCCGGTTAACCGTCACATCAAAATTGCCGATAAACCCTTTCAGATCCTGGACTCTGGATGATGCCAGAATGGTAATCTGTTCAGATGATCTCACTTCATCCACAATGGGCTGTAGTGCTCGTGAAGATCTAATATTTGAAGGATATAAAGAATGCAAATTTTTGAGCATGCCTCCGAGTTCACTCTCTTTTTCTACAATATACACCTGAAAACCCTGTTTTGCCAGACTAAGAGCTGCGGTCATCCCTGCAATGCCACCACCGATCACCAGAGAAGACGGCTCGACATCCACTGATATGTCCTCATCAGGCTCAAGAAGTGCAGATTTCGCAATCCCCATCCGTATAAGATCCTTCGCCTTCTCGGTGGCCTTCTCCCTCTCATTCATATGAACCCATGAACACTGGTCCCGAATGTTCACGAACTCAAAGAGATATGGATTGAGCCCCGCATCCTTGCAGGCAGATCTGAAGAGTGGGGCATGGGTTCGGGGAGTACAGGCTGCAACAACCACTCTGTTTAACTGATGGCTGATAATAGCAGCCTTTATCGCCCGGAGTCCATCATCTGCACAGGTGTAGAGATTCTGCTCTGCATATACAACACCCGGAAGTCTCTTTGCATACGTTATAACCCCGGGAATGTCTAAAAATCCACCGATATTTGTCCCACAATGACAGACAAATACCCCGATCCGGATATCATTCATGATCCAAACCTCCTGCAGGTATCCGGCCCCCTATACCAGGAGATTTGGAACAATTCCCAGAGATATATGAGATATACTCAGCCGCCCGGGCAGATGCACCGCTTGCATCGGTCACTGCATCGGTGATATCCATCGGTCTTTTACTGTATCCACAGATAAAAATCCCAGGAACGTTCGTATCAGAAGGAGCAAATAACAGATCCCGGCTTAAAAAAAATCCATTATCATCGATATCTATTCCAAGAATTTTGGCGAGTTCTGCCGCCCCATGACTTGGCTGAAGGGCGACTGCAAGAACAACCATATCGAAGGTCGCCCTTTTTACTTCAGAGCACTCGCGATCATAGTACCAGAGCACCGGGTTATTGTCAATATCCTCCCTGATCTCTCCGGGTTTTGCCTGGATATACCTAATTCCGTACTCATTTCTTCCCCGCACGATGTACTCCGCAAATCGCTTCCCTGATGCCTGTAACTCGGTATAAAATATTGTATTTTCGATATCTGGATCATGTTCACGTGCCAGGGTTGCACTCTTTGTTGAGAACATGCAGCATATCGCAGAGCAGTAAGGATGGTTTTTCACGTCCCGGGATCCGACACATTGGATAAAGGCGAGTTTTTTGACCGGCCGTCCATCAGAGATCCGTACCAGGTGCCCCCCGGTAGGACCGGAAGCGTTGATCAACCGCTCGTACTGAATCGACGTGATCACATTCGGGTATACTCCGTATCCATATTCCGGGATCGATGATGGATCAAACACATCCAGCCCGGTTGCGACGATGATAGCCTGGGCATCTAGGATACATTCCCGCGGCTCCTGATTCAGGTTAATTGCCCCTGCATTGCATACCTGAACACAATTACCACACCGGGTGCAGGTTTCCCGATCTATCAGAGCTACCCGGGGAACAGCCTGTGGAAAATAGAGGTGCATGCTGCGAGCAGATCCAAGCCCGACATTGAAGATATCCCGGGCCATGTACGGACATGCAGTTATACAATCACCACATCCCGTGCATTTCTCTTCATCGATGTATCTCGGCCGGGTGGTGATACGAACCTCAAAAGAGTTCCCTTTGCGATTCACTTCCTTTACCTGAGAATAGGAATATACCGTGATATTTGGATGATTGAAACAGTCGATCATCTTTGGAGCAAGAATACAGATGGAGCAGTCATTGGTTGGAAACGTCTTGTCAAGCTGAGCCATTCTCCCCCCGATACTCGGACTTTTCTCGATAAGAGAGACACACAATCCTTTCTCAGCTAGATCAAGAGAGGCCTGAATACCTGCAACTCCCCCGCCGATAACAAGCACTTTATCGTTCATCTGCACCCCACGAAAAGAGCGATTTCAATTGCGCAGTACCATGCTTCTCTTTCCATGCAGCCATTCTGGTAATCTCACTGCAGTCTGCGGAAGTCCTGTTATAATCTTTTAAAAGATTAAACAGGTCTTCTCCTTTTTGTGATCGGGTAATAACCGTGGAATAACCATCAGGGCTCCCAACCGTCCCAACAGAAATATCTGCCAGTTCTGAAGTGAAATCAGTACAGAACAGGCAGCCAGTTCTGACCGCAGCAATGAGATCTTTCACCTTGCACGAGGTGGTCTTTCCTCCGATTGAGACGATGAAATTTCCTTTGGAAATAGAAACCCTCTCTGCAGTGTCAAGATCTACGTGCAGGATATCTGCAATGCAGCTTTTCAGGAGGTTGCGCCGGAAGTTCTCCATACAAAAGAGGCCGATGACCGTGAGAACGACATCAGGCAAGGACTTCTGGATCTCCCGAATCCCGATTACCTGACAGGGGAGTCCGACTACGGCAATTCGTTTCTTCCCCCTCTCCTGTACTGCTTCAATGAGTTTTTCAGGGATTGGGATCAGTTCGTATTTCGACCCTTTTGCGCTGATAATATCTTCAGAATTCTCTGCAATATAAGCCTCGGCATTCTGATTGTATCCTCTTCTGACTACAATTGCAGCGTCGAAGAAATCAGAATTCAACCCTTCGATGAGCAGGGAAGTGACCACCCCTCCGTCATGAGTAACAACAGATGTTTGTACTGAAGAAATTTCACGAAAGATCCCAAACTCTTCTTTTTGTCCTTCACCAAGGAATATCCGCTCAAGATTCTGGCGGTGGAATCGCTCATCTCCTGTTTGGAATGCTTCTGCCCTCATTCCAAGAACAAGACGGGGATAATCAACATCAGAAGGACAGGCATTGCTACAGGCTTCACATGTCATGCATGCCCAGATTGCTCCATTCCGTAGTATCTCCTGATCATACCCGCGAATAGTCTTTGCGATATTCAAAACAGGAGAAAAGGATGTGTCTGCACGTGCAATAGGGCATCGGGCAGTGCATTTACCACATTCAAGGCAGTAATATGCACGCGAATCTTTGATAAGTTCGCGGGACCGGTTTGACTGGCGAGATGCGACCATAATATCATATGATAAAGACCGGATTTGCCGGCCCGAACCATCTATCCCAGTGATTTTTTTGTAAACCAGCCAGAAGTTCCAGGGAATGTTACAATCATCCCCTGGAATTCAGGTTAGTGGCCTTAATAGACGTTACGACGGGAGTTACTCATGCTCAGCACACTGGTGCTGGTGTTCTGAGCATATACTGCCGCTATCGACGAGACTACCGGCAAGGTAATCATGCGCTGCTTTATCAATCGACCCGGAAACTCCTAAGATGACCTCAATCCCATTTTCATGAAAGAGATCGACTGCACGTTGTCCCATACCACCTGCGATGATAAGATTCACCCCATGGGATGCGAGAAACGGCGGAAGTTTCCCCGGTTCATGAGCCGGACTTTTAAGATCCTCAATATGTCTGATTTCCGAATTTTCTGCCTCAAATAAGGCATATGATTCACAGTGACCAAAGTGGCCAGAAACTTGTGAACCATCACGTGCAATTGCTATCTTCAAAATTATTCGCCTCCTTTTATTCTCTGACCGATGCGGCTGCGTATTTTTCTTCCAGATCCATACGGGATTCGACTCTGGCTTAATCCGGACAGGTTGCCCCCTGCCGGTTGCTGACTCATTTCTTGTAATGAATTGCTTTCCATTGGGGAATTGAGACCAGCCGGACGGCACCTGCCATGGCGCCATCCTATTGGACCGGTACCCGAGGGTCCGGTCCCATCCATTCCTGGCATTTTAATCACCCGGTGCAGAACTTATGCACCATTATTACTCATAGGCGAGAAAGTTAATAAAACTTCTCTACAATGGCCGAAAAACCTGAATCCTCTCATTCTTTTTTGATGCACCGCACTCTCCCGTCCTTCGGGCAGTAATCTTCATTCTCTTTCGGACAGGATCCTTCTGTGCGGAATATACAATCACGAACTTCGATCGTCTTTCCATGAACCAGGGCATCGGTCACCTTCATGCGTGCTTCATGAATATCTTTCCAGATTGTCCTTCGGGAGACACCAAGCACAACCCCTGCCTCTTCCTGTTCCATCCCCTCAAGATCGATAAGTCTCAGGAGTTCGATCTCTTCAGGGAGAAGGGAAACCGAGCCTGTCTCCTCACCGGTATTGCACTGCGGGGCATAACAACGCCACGTCCCACACTCACCAATCCTCCGTCTGATCCGGGGACGCCCTCTCTTTTTGCAGGGATCACCTTCGGAAATCCCTTCGATAGTCATGACACCTGAAGTTCATGGACAAGATACTCTACAGCGATCCGAATTCGTTCGTTTGCAGGACCAGCAGAGAGGGTAAACGGCTCACCATTCCGTGTCGCTTTTATCACCAGGGGATCATTGGGTATCTCGCAGATGACCGGAATATCAGATTCTTTCGCGAACGTTCTGAGTTGAACTGTCCCGTCAGGAACGAGATCTGATCGATTGATAATCATCATCATCCTGCATCGAAGGGAACGGCAGACCGTTACCAGCCGCTCTAGGTCATGTCGTCCGGATAAACCCGGCTCAGTGACAAGAATGACGAGATCACATCCGGTAATTGCAGAGATCAGCGGGCATCCGATACCTGGTGGACCATCAATCAGTACCACCGGTGTATCTGGTTTAATCTCACGTGCTTTCTTCCGGATCGTATGAACCATCAGCCCGGAATTTCCACTTCCCGGATATAATGACCCATCGATGAACGGGCCATACCGGGTATGCGCAGATCTGATCTCCCCGCAAACATGCGGAACCATCGCCACCGCATCAGACGGGCAGACATATCCACATACCCCGCATCCTTCACATTTCACCGGATTTACTAATACTCCACTATCAGTAATCGATATCGCATCAAAACGGCAGTTATTTACACAGATCTCACATTGGATGCAATGTTTCGGATCGATAAAAGCCCGATCCATACCAGTGAACAGTTCTGACTGGATTATTTCCGGTTGCATGAGCAGGGCAAGATTGGCAGCATCTACATCACAATCTGCCATCACGACTTTACCTGAAAGAAGTGCCGCGATTGCCCCGGTAACCACCGTCTTTCCAGTCCCTCCTTTTCCACTCACTACTGCAATCTGAATCATCGGGCACCTGCCAATGTAAGGCATTCTGAGCCAAGATGGGCGAACCGTTCCCGCCAGACCGGATCTTCCCTGCTGATTATACGCCCACTCCCCTGCTGAAGTGCTATTTCGCGATCAAACGGAATACGCATGAGAACCGGGATATTATTCTCTTTGCAATAGTATTCAACGGCGTTATCCTGATTATCGCTCCGATTGATGACCACACCAACCGGAATGTGATATAACTGTGCTAACTGGAAAATGAGGGTGAGATCGTGCAGGCCGAATGGCGTAGGTTCCGTAACCAGCAGACAGAAGTCACATCCTTCAAGTGTCTCCATCGCAGCACAGGCAGTACCCGGAGGGGCATCGAGAAGAACCAGATCTTGAGAACTGATCTGTTTGCGCACCGCTTTTATCATGGCTGTGGTGTGTATCGATCCTTCCTTGAGCGTACCGCTGATGAGACGAAGAGAAGGCTCCGGATTTGATACATGAAGTATTCCCACTTTCTCTGGTCGCTCTGATATGGATCCAACCGGACAGACCATGCTACACCCCCCACAGGAGTGGCAGAGCTGGGGATACTGGAGCACTTGATCTTTCAGCACAATAAGGGCACCATACCTGCAGAAATTACCACATTTTCCACAAAGGGTGCAGGTGGATGTATCTATTTCAGGGACAGGAATGGTTACTATCTGTTCTTCAGCTCGGGCAGAGAAGAAGAGATGAAGATTCGGCTCTTCAACATCACAGTCAGCGAGGGTCACCTGCCGGGTGGCTGAGAGAGCCAGTGCCAGGTTCACCGCTACGGTTGTCTTTCCGGTTCCCCCTTTTCCGCTTGCAACCACGATCTGCATAACCGTATCACGAAGACTGCGTTTTTTCTGAAATCAGGGTAAGTTTTCCGGTTTTGAATAGTTCCAGACCGGATGAAACAGAGCCCGGACCTTCCCACAGAAATACCTGAATTCCTGCAGCAACCAACGCAGTCTCGGCATTACCCCCGATGCGGGGAGCAATCAGGTGAGTAACCTGGTTCTGAACCAAAAGTTGAACCACTTTTGGGCCTACTCCACCGCTTTCCCCTGAAAAGGAATTTGGCAGAGTTACTGTTTCTCCCGTCTCAGGAGTAAAGAGGATGATATACGGGGCTCTTCCAAACCGGGTGTCCATTGGGTCGTTGACCGTCTGGCCAGATGCTGGTATTGCTATTCGCATAAGCATAATTATTGCGCATATGGGTAATAATAGTATCCCCGTCACTCATTCATAAGTCATGACTACCATTGGTCTTGTCTCCGGCAACAAATAAAAACCGAAATTCACTGTTTGATACATTCTCCCGGAGATTTTACTTGAACCTTATCACTATTGCAGTATCACGATGCATGTGGATTTTCTGCCATCAGGGTGAGATTCCCGATATTAAACCGTTTTAGAGCGGATGATACCGATCCTGATCCTTCCCACAAAAATACCAGTATTCCTGCTGCAAGCAGTGCGTTGTTGGCATGACCTACGATCCTGGGGGCAATCAGGTGGGTTACCTGATTCTTGATTAAAAACTGGACAATATGTGGTTCCAATCCACCTCTTTCCAGTGCACACGGATTGAGCTTGTGGGAGATTTCACCAGTCTCCGGAGTTATGAAGATGATGAACGGGGCTCTTTCAAACCGGGTGTCAACCTGATCGTTGACCGACGGGCCTGATGCAGGTACTGCTATTCGCATAGGCATAATTATTACCCATATGAGTAATAATTGTATCCGAATATTTTCAGAGCGGAATTAATATGAGTACAGAAAAAAATCCCGTTACCTGATCCCGGCATCTGGATAATTCTAATTCCATCCATACCTAATCTCTCCTTCATCTTTTGTCCGTATCCTGACCGGACGGTTGAGCAGGTCTGCAATTTTCTGTAATTCCTGCATAGCCAGGGGTCGTATGCCTGTGAAAAATCCCTGTTGCAGAACGAGATCAACATCAGGTGCAATATCATGGGCGATCGTTATTATCTCCTCACCATATCCAGGAAACAGGGTTACTACCACTTCAAATTCAGGAAGGGTTCCCGTATGAAATGCAGAAGTGCAAACGGCGAGTGATTCTTTTACCTGGTTTCCCACTGCTCTCTCTTTGCCCCGTATGGTATATAGATTCCATTCAGCCTTGACATCAAGGGCAACATGATCAATTAGTCCCTTTTCAATTAGGTTCCTGATTACTTCCGGAAAGACGCCATTGGTATGAATCCCGGTTGAGAGGCCGATATTTTTACTGTTCTCAGCAAGGTACCCGAGCGCCTCTGGTTGCATGGTTGGCTCTCCTCCTGAAAAGATCACAGCACTGATGAGCAGTGATGATGAACGAATCTGGTTCATGATTTCAGCGGTATCTCTGCGATCTGCTCCGGTCAGGATATTCTTGTTATGACAATACCAGCATTGTATCGGACAACCACGAAAAAAAACAACACACACCGATCTTCCCCGCCAGTCTACCGTACTCAAGGGAACAAAGCCTCCGAAATTGATCTGATTTGGTTTTGTCACCGTTTATGCAGATTTTTCTGCCTCTCTATTGAATACTCACCATCCCATGAATCTGGGAAGAAGGAGTTCTTATAGAGGAGGGAATTACCCTCCTTTTCTTACATGGAAAAAGCCAGTCCTCATATGATCTGATTTAACCAACACAGGTTCTGCGTAAGTTCAATTAAATCGGGAGTGCACCTGGACGTGTGAATGCCAGCAGCCGGACACCTTTTACCTGCTGAAATGTCGCACCCTGTCCTATACTATTGAGCACAACGGTCTCATCAAGAACACGTGAACCGGCGATAATGGTGGCCCCGTGATCGAACAACACTGGGGAAAGGGGAGTACTTGGACCTAGGATCATGACCATTGCCTCCGGATTACAGAGGGCAAGCAGGTCATCGAGCGTATGATTGATCAAGGCGCTCGCAGTGAGTGCTACAACATCTGCCTGAGGGATAAATTCATCGGCTGACTGGGCCGGATAATCACCATCGGTGGGGTGCTGCTCGATCACCCAGAGGTTCCTGACAACCTTGCGGAGCCGGGGAATGAAAGGGAAATGCCCCACAATAACCATATTTTTTCCAATCCCTCTTTTCATCAGGACTTCTGAAGCATTCATCTGGGCAGCGTTCTGTTCGTTCACCTCCAGAAGCGAATTGATGGCGGCCACACCGATACTTGCTTCCAGAGAATTTTTAGAACGTGCATAGGCAGCCAGTTCCTGTGCACTTTTGCAGTGGAGGCTCCCCACGTCGCGGACAACTGTCGTGTGATCATGGGGTTTGTCCAAGATAATCGTCGTAGCAAGGCCACAGTGTGTACTGCAGACAGCAGTCCAGTGGGCCCCAACCAATACAGACCGTACAGGTACTGGCTTTTCAGGCAGATGGGAAAGCAGATCGTCAATAATACCAGGGTTGCTCATAATATTCTCCACTATTCTATGCTCAAATAAAATACACGAACAGACGGATGCATTGCGGAAAAATTTGAAATATCGTACATGTTGAAGTGATACTGTCTGATGTGATTGTTTAAATGATTTATACCCATATGAGTAATAATTTCCCTCTCCCGGTTTAAGGGGCTCATTTATCCCTGTATCTGAATATATCATATAAAGGAATTTGATGTATGAATAAAACCATAAAAATTGGAATCATTATCTGCGACCGGTACCGGACCTGTGCCGGAGGAAAATGCCTCAAAGCCATGCACAACCGCGAGGGTGCCTTTGAACACTATAAAGGAAAAGAGATCGAACTTGTTGGATTTGCCACCTGCAACGGGTGCCCGGGAGGAAATATTGAATATGCACCTGCAGAGATGAAGAGAAATGGGGCAGAGATTATTCATCTTGCTACCGGAATGATTGTTGGATATCCCCCATGCCCACGAATTAGATCATTTTCAGATTTTATTGCAGAGAAATACGAGCTACCAGTAGTGGTAGGCACTCATCCCATTCCCACGAGTTATTATAAGACCCATATGAATCTGGGAACCTGGAATTCTGATGCCTGGAAGGAATTAATCGCTCCCACCCTGACAAATGAAGAAACCAGAGAAGCATATAATTAATTTCACTTTATTGCGCAGCATACATATTCATTCTCCCAGAAATCCGAGTAAATGATTGAAACTGCGTTTTACCCTGGCCGTAACGCAATGAAGTGAGTATCAGGCAGTAGACTCTACTAGTATCTAAAATCAAGGATAGGTTGCTTAATACGACAAATATTGGTCCCCAGAGTTCTTGCCTATAAGGAGAATAGAAACAATTATATTGTTTTGCACATATGAGTAATAATGATGCGGAGAGTCGCACCAGGAGTATAACAAATGCCAGGATTTGATGGAACCGGACCTCAGGGACGAGGCCCCATGACCGGAAGAGCATTCGGAAAATGCCGCCCGGTATACCAGGCAGAGCAGCCACCAGCGGTTTTATCAGGAGAAAATCCGTTCCCAGTACCTGCTGAAAAGGTAACAGAATCCCAGCCACCAGTTCAAGAACAGACTCTGGTTTACGGTGTTGGACGTGGCGGAATACCCTGTGGCTGTGGAAGAGGTAGTGCCTTTGGAAGGCGTGGAGAACGAAGTGGTCGAAATTCCCGGTAAAATCCGGAGCAGGTAGAGTTCCTTTTCAAGATGATGATTATAGATGAACTACTCTACTTCAGGATAAACTGATCCGTACGATTGACGCACCGATAACGCGATGCACCTGTGGCTACACCCGACACTCGGCAGCAACGAGTGTTACGAAGTTTACAATTAGTACAAACATTTAAATCTGAGGACGTTGTATACTTTATTTGAATAATGGCCCTCGTTGATGATTCAAATGTAACCATAGCTCACTTAGGCATCGTTTC
>JAZDKH010000404.1:0-7809 GCA_043803325.1 Methanobacteriota archaeon
TCCGGGTAGTAGTCAATGAACTCGATCGCATTGTCAGCCATCTTATTGCCAACTTCTCCTATTGTTATACCATAGAGCATGAAACCCTGGGGATGTACCTGCTCAATACCCGTGAAACAGCGATGGATCTTTTGGAAAAGATCACCGGGGCACGAGTGACCTGTTCATATATTGTCCCAGGTGGTGTCAGGTTTGATCTTCTTGACGAAGATAAAAAAGATATGATAGGGGCACTCGAAAAGATTGAGACAGAAACACGTAGATTCATGCAGATGTTTGATGAGGGGCCCCTTATCGCTCTCAGGAGTAAGGGGGTGGGAATCCTCACTCCTGAAGAGGCATTAGAGTCCCATGCAGTTGGGCCAACCGCACGGGCCAGCGGTATTAATGCTGATCTCCGAAGCCACCATCCAACCTATCAGAAGCTCAACTTCATGCCAGTGATTAGAAGCGAAGGGGACAATCATGCCAGAATTATGGTACGGTTTGAGGAGGTACTACAATCTATAGCTCTGATAAGAACCGCGATCACCACCCTTCCGGAAGGACTCATTCGTGGCGGAGGGACGATGAAGAAAGGATCAATTGCCTATTCAGGAGAAGCTCCCCGGGGTGAGTTATCATACAGAATCAAATCAGACAGTTATGGCAGAATCCAGGAGATATACATCCAAACCCCATCGATCATGAATATCGAAGCCTGTGTTCACTTCATGATACCGGGTTCAGATTCGATTGCTGATGTAACTGCCACATATATCAGTGCAGATCCCTGCATTGCCTGTGCGGAGCGGTGATCATGCCCTCAGTATCAGCATACATCAGACAGATGCTGTCAAAAGAAGGACTTCACCAGTTTTTCTTTGCAAAAACGGCACCACTTCTCTCCCCGGCATATTTCAGAGGCACTCCCGGTCTGACCGGGAAAGAATGTACCCACTGTTTTCAATGTATGATGATATGCCCGTCCCCAGATGCGATCGAGGTCATCAGAACCGGAGAGAAAGGAGTCTGGAAACCGGTTATTCATGCCGGACATTGTATCAGGTGTGGGTTATGTGTAGAGATATGCCCTGAACTGGTCCTTGAAGCAGGAAGAGTGCACACCATGAATGCCCGGGATGAGACCTATATGCAGTTCACATTTCATATCCAGATCAATCCGGTCACCTGCATGGGATGTGGAAACTGTTCGGTCGCCTGTCCGGTGAACAAGGAAATAGATCCGTCACTTGCAGGAAAAGGAACCTCATCATCTGATGAGGTAATCATGCGGGTAAATAAGGGGTTGATGACCGTCTTTCATGAAGATAAATGTACCGGATGCAAAACCTGCGAGGAGCAGTGTCCAACCGGCTCTATCATGGTAGCCCGTGTTCTAGAGCCCCTCCAGGTGGTGGAATCATGATAGTGATCATCAACACCGGCAGAACGGTTGTGCAGGGATCCCATGTAGACTTGAAGAACTCAAAAGAATACTCACATGAAGCCTCGCTCATCCGGATGAATCCCATTGATATGATGAAACTTGGTATTGATTCTGGTGAACATGTAAAGGCATCTGCAGATGGCGTCTCCCTGACACTGAAGGTCATTGAAGATACATCGCTTGAAGAAGGGAATGCATTCCTCCCACTCGGACCTTATGCAAATTTCCTGGTCGCAGGAATCACCCATGGCACCGGAATGCCAGATTTCAAACAGATTAAAGCAGATATCGAGCCAAGTGACCAGAAAATCCTGTCTGTCGGTGAACTCATGCAACAACTCGGAGGTGTCCCCTATGCAGGTTAAGAACGTAGTATGCCCGTTCTGTGGCTGCCTTTGTGATGATATCACCGTAGATATAGAGAATAACATCATCACCGGCGTTGAAAATGCCTGTACTCTTGGTGCACATAAGTTTCTGGAAGATCAGAATCTGCGACTGAAAGGACCGATCATGCGGGACGGAGCAGGATGGAAAGACATCTCGTATGAAGAGGCTTTAGAGTATACCATCGGGATTCTGAAGGATGCAGACCGTCCCCTGCTCTATGGCTGGTCAAGCTCCCCGACCGAGACGCAGGCGCTGGGAGCCCATCTTGCTGAACTGATATCAGGTGTTGTAGACAGTACCAGTACCGTCTGCCACGGCCCATCAATTCTCGCGATACAAGAGGTAGGTCATCCAGGTTGTACTCTCGGCCAGGTTAAGAACCGTGCAGATACCATCATTTACTGGGGTGCCAACCCAATAGAGGCTCACCCCAGGCATATGAGCAGGTATACGACCCAGGCTGACGCATTTTTTATCGAGAACTCATTCCGTGGTCGCCGGGTGATCGTCGTAGATGTCAGGAAGACCGCAACCGCAGAGGTAGCCGAAGAGTTTGTAAAGATTGAACAGGGGGGTGATTATGCTGTTCTTTCTGCTCTCCGAGCGATTGTACGAGGAAGATCTGATGTCATACCGGATTATGTAGCAGGAGTTTCTAAAACCCAGCTGATCCGGATTACTGACATCTGCAAGGAAGCAAAATTCGGGGCAGTCTTCTTTGGTCTCGGGGTGACGATGACCGGCGGGAAGTACAAAAACATCAGGAATGCGATAGAACTTGTCGCTGAACTGAACCGCCATACCAAGTGGACAATCACCCCGATGCGTGGTCACTGGAATGTATACGGATCCAACGAAGTCTTCACCTGGATCACCGGGTACCCATTCGGGGTAGATTACTCACGGGGAATAGCATTCTATAATCCTGGAGAGACAACGGCGGTCGATATTCTTGCCCGTGGTGAAGCTGATGCAGCGGTGATCGTTGGGAGTGATCCCGGCGCTCACTTCCCCAGGGTCTGCAACGAACATCTTGCAAAGATCCCCACGATCCTCTTTGATCCGTACCCAAGTACAACAACCCATGTGAGTACAGTGCAGATCCCATCAGCAGTAAATGGGATAGACGCAGAAGGCACGGCATACCGGATGGATGGGATCCCGATAAAAACCAGAAAGGTGCTTGATCTGGGGTATCCAACTGATACCAGCCTTTTTGAGACGATATATCAGAAGATCAAGGATATCAAAGGAGGTGAAGATCCGTGCATGAACTCCTGATAAAAAATGCATTCGTTATCGACCCGGTGCAGGGAATTCATGGAGATCTGATGGATCTCTGTATCAGGGACGGGCGGATCGTGGACAAAGTCAGGGGAACCGCTGATGTTCTTGATGCAGGCGGAAACCTGACTCTTGCCGGTGGCATTGACTCTCATACTCATGTCTGCGGAACAAAAGTTAATTTTGGCAGATATATGAGCCCGGAGGATATGCGTGCCGGCAGAACTCCAAGACGCGGGAAGATGTACCCTACGTCAGGATACACGGTCCCAACGACTTTCGGGAACAGCTACCGGTATAGTAAAATGGGGTACACAACCCTGCTCGAGGGGGCAATGGCCCCGATGGAGGCGAGACACACCCATGAGGAGTTCTCTGCAACCCCGATGCAGGATATGCTTGCAAACACCCTTTTTGACGGGAACTGGAATTTATTCGAGGCAGTGGGTGAGAAGGATGTAAAACAGGCCGCTGCTGTCATCGCCTGGACTCTCTCTGCGGTGAAAGGATTCGGGATCAAACTGACGAACCCAGGCGGGACTGAAGCATGGGGGTATGGTGATGATCTGGCCGGGGTTGATGAGGAAGTTCCCAATTGGTCTATCACCCCGCGTGAGATCATCACAACCGCGATAGAAGCCTGTGAGATGCTCCATCTCCCTCACTCTGTGCATCTTCACTGTAATAATCTCGGAATGCCGGGAAACTACAAGACGACATTGCAGACATTGGATATTCCCCGGGATCTCAATAAAGACCGACAGACTCTCTACCTCACCCACCTCCAGTTCCATTCGTACGGGGGAAGTACCTGGGGGAACTTCAAATCTGAAGCACCTGCTATTGCCAAAGCCATCAACAACAAACCCCATATCGCCTATGACATGGGACAGGTCATGTTTGGCCGTACGATGACAATGACTGCTGACGGACCGATGGAGTTCAGACTCTACACCCTGCACCATAACAAGTGGAGCAACCATGATGTCGAGCTCGAGACCGGATCTGGTGTCATTCCGGTCTATTATGATCGCAAAAGTATGGTTAATAGTGTGATGTGGGCGATCGGGCTTGAACTCGCACTTCTCACAAAAAATCCATGGCAGGTGATGCTCACAACCGATAATCCGAATGGAGGTCCATTTGTGAAGTACCCGGAGATCATCGGTCTTCTGATGAGTCAGAAGTACCGGGAGGCTGAACTCACAAGAGTACATAAGAAGACCACTGAACGATCCTCAATTGGGACAATTGACCGGGAACTGAGTTTAGAGGAGATCACCATTATGACCAGGGCTGGCCAGGCAAAGGCGCTTGGTCTGCTGAATCACGGAAAAGGGCAACTTTCTGTAGGAGCTGAGGCAGATATTGCTATCTATCCGATGAAGCCGGATCAGATCGATCCTTCTGTTCAGTATGATGAGGTGATCAGTGCATTTCAGCAGTCACTCTACACGCTGAAAGGGGGCAGAGTGGTGACCCGGGATGGCGAGGTTGTCACCGGCCTTCCAAACCGGACGTTCTGGGTCGATGTACCGGGGCCGGACGGGATAGATATCAGTACAAGTCCCAGGTTTGTCGAGAAATTTACCCGATTCTACTCGATGGAACTCGCTAATTACCCAGTGCAGGAAGAGTATGTGAAACGAGGGGTTGCATTACAAGGGACGGAGTAGGGTAGATTCAATCACTTTAGGAGGCTGCCCGAGTAGGCAAAGGATTTAATTTGGCCCGGATGAATAAGAGAGTACAGAAAATGGTAAATAATTCCCTCAAACAATACCGTATCATCGTCATCGGAAAGGTCCAGAGAGTTGGTTTCCGCGATAAGGTTGAAGATATTGCTGTTGAGCACCGTATAACCGGGTATGTACAGAACCTTTCAACCCGTGATGTATGTATTGTAGCAGAAGGAAAAGATACCGACCTTGAGCGATTTTGTCGGGCAGTTCAGAACTGCGAACTTCCAGTGAAAGTTTCATCAATGAGGGTGACAGAGTGCCCATATGAAGGTACATATGAGGACTTCATCATTATCCGTGGGGAACCATTCGAAGAACTTGCCGAACGGTTTGATAATGCCATTTTTTATCTCCATAGCATTGATACGAAACAGGATCAGATGCTCGAGAAACAGGATCAAATGCTTGATAAGCAGGACCAGATGCTCGAGAAACAGGACCTCTCACTCGGGAAACAGGATAAAATGCTTGGTAAGCAGGACCAGATGCTCGAGACTCAGAAACACACTGTTGACCTGCAATCAAAAACACTGGATGAAATCCATGCATTACGGACTGATTTTACGGAACGATTTATGCATGAAGTTTCAGAAGCCCGTGCCGAGATCAGGGAACTTCGAAACGAGCTTGTTCAGGCAGGGGTGCTCATTGCCAGTGGAAAATAATGAATCGGCCCTGGTTCTGTTGAATCACGAGAAAGGATCTCTCTCTGTTCACAGATGATGAGGTGATCAATGTATTCTAACAGTCACTCCGATAGAGGAACAGTGGTGACCCGGGATAGCGTGGTGGTCACCGGATTGTCTATTCAGCGGTTCGGAACACATTTTCTCTGCATAAGGGGATGGAATTCACCAGGTTCTACTCGATAGAACTTGTAAACTAATCGGTGCAGAAGGAGAATGTGAAGGAGAGGTTGCATTACATGGGACCGGGTAAGATATATTCAATTGCTCTGCAGTATTAAAAAAAGTGAATCATGTCATCAATCACATATCTGGACATCGAGACTGAAATCAAGAAGATCCCGGTTGAAAAACTTCCAGCAGTCTACAATATTCTTTTAGATTTTTCACACACAACCTCCGGAACTCTAGAGCAGGATCCAGTACATTCCGAAGGTGAAAGCAGACCAGTAATATCCAGAATAAAAGATCTGTGTGGGTATATTCACCCTGAAGATCTGAAAGATTACGATGAACTCAATAAAAAAAGGCTGAAGAAAACCCATTATGCAGATACTGTCGATGAAGTGGTATACGGGATAAAAAGGGGAGATATTAGCAAAGATGAGTGAGAAGATTCTGGTCGATTCATCAGCCCTTATAGCGTATTTCATCAGTCAGGAAGAACACCACCAAAAGATCCGAAAATATGTTGATGAACATCCAGATGTTGAATGGGTAGTATTATCAACCGTTTTTTCGGAACTGGTAACATGGCTCCGTGCACAGACGAATCATTCAATATCACTAAAAATCGGTGAATTTCTGAAAACCGGCTGTGAATATCTGGTTCTTTCTGATGAACACGATGATGAGACCTGGAGAAATTTTAAGAGATTTTCAGATAAGGAATGGAGTTATACCGATTGTTCCCTCCTGACTCTCTCGAAGTATCTAAAAATTCCCCATATTCTTACGTTGGATCACCATTTCAGACAGATGAAGAATATGGGAGCCATCCCCTGTCCGGATGAATAATATGTCGTTTGTAAATCTAATCTTCAGGATCTATCAATGAAGTCACATAGAAATGCTACAAGATGCGGGTGAAGAACTATGATGCGGGTAACTCTGACCACTAAACCACGTGCAAAACCCTTCCTTCCAGTCGAAGCAGAAGTAATCGTCCCAGAGAATTTTATCGGTACCCATGATCTCTTCGTATACGAAGGAAATAAAAAACGTCGTCTTGAAGATCTCTTCTCTATCAGGAAAGACGGGAATGTGAATTCACCCGAAAAGGTGTTAGTCAGTCTCCGGGGAGATACCAGCCGGGTTAAACGAGTTGGAGAGTATATGAGTTCCGGGAGGATCATCATAGAAGGTGATATCGGGATGCATTGTGGTAATTTTATGCGCGGAGGAGATATCGAGATCCAGGGCAATGCCGACGGATGGCTTGGGCGTGAGATGCGGGGTGGCTCTATCCTCTGCCATGGGAACGCAGGGAATTATTGCGCTGCCGGGTACCGGGGAGAGAAGCGGGGGATGAGAGGAGGATTCATTGAGGTGCTGGGCAATGCAGGAGATTACCTCGCTGAGAATCTGACCGGAGGAGAGGTGCATGTCCATGGGAATACCGGGATGTTTCCGGGTGTTGAGATGCGCGGAGGGCTCCTTACTATCGATGGAGATGCCTGGATGCCGGGGGCAAATATGACGAAGGGAACGTGTATCGTCCGGGGACGGGTGCATGATATGCTGCCGACGTTTGAGCGTATAGGAGAGGAGGACGGAATGGTTGTGTACCATGGGGATGTGGCAGGAAGAGGGAAAGGGGAGTTAAAGTTACAAAAGTGGGAGTGATGACCGCCGGTTATTCATGAGAGAATCATCGTGCATTGCTGCACTAAGTACCTTCATAATACCACCTAAATTTTCGGAATTCTTTCAGACTTCCAGGGCTCTGACACACCTATCCCCGGAAAAGACCAGAACCCACTTCTTCAGATTTGGAATCGATGCTAATTCTGGCGATGAGATATACCGCCCGAGTTGCTCAGTACCTTCAATGACTGCCTGCTCAACATCCCGATCAGAACTGTTACTGATTTTTAGATATTTTAACTCAAAGAGGGCATAATAATCAGGATGCCAGGGATCCCGTTTTAAAAGGGCGATGTCAATATACCCATCAGGAACCTCGTACTCTGACTTGACCAGGTACAGACTACTCATATTTGCATATGCAAAGATTGCAATTTTTATGTACTTTTCATCAAACCCGATAAAATCCCGG
>JAZDKH010000405.1:0-2167 GCA_043803325.1 Methanobacteriota archaeon
GAATCCCAGAAAAAGCGCCGGTCAACCTGATTATACCCTCCTCGTCCCATCCGTATCCGATCATTTTCATTATCCAGATAGTAATTAACCCCCCAGGCTATCCCATCAGGATTTGGATCTACAACAAGTCCGGTGATACCATGCTCAACGTTCTCAGCAAGGCCACCCACCCGGCTGACGACAACCGGACGGTTAGCACTCCAGGCCTCAAGGAGGACGATTCCAAATGGTTCATTTCTGCTTGGAATTACGACGATATCACTCGCATGGAGGAGACGAACATACTCTGAATCACTGATAAACCCGGGGAACTGTACAGGCATTCCCTGTGTCCTGCTCATCAGCCAGTCCTGCATTCCTCCATCACCTGCCATGATAAATTTTGCATTCGAATGTCGCTCAAGAATCTGAGGTATTGCATCAACCAGAAGATCAGGTCCTTTCTGATAGACCATCCTCCCGATATAGACGATGAGAGGATCAAGATAATAAATCCCATACTTCTGCTTTATTGCACCCGGATCGATGCTTACATCAAACATCTCTTTGACGACACCATTGGGAATGACTTTTATCTTTCCGGGATCTATTTTGTAAAGATCGATAACCTCCTGTCTGAGCAGCCAGGAGACCGCAATACATCTTCCTGCTATCTGACCTGCATACCACTCTTTCCCAGAGATCTCATGGTACTCCCACCAGTCACCATGTCTCCCACCATTTCTGCCATACTCCGTCGAATGATAGGTCAAGATGGTTCGACGGTGTTTCAGCAGATGTAATGCCTCAGTCACATGCCAATCGTTAAAATGCAGGACATCGAAAGGCCGATCATCATACTGATAGAACCGCTCTACAAGACCGTGGGATAGGTTTGCGCAGTATTCAACGATATTTGATCCGTGCGGGCGCCAGACATGATACTGAACCCCGCTCATCTCAAAGTCCTGATCCCCCCGGGTGAAGAAATGAACTTCGTGCTTCTTTGCAAGAGATTGGGCAAGGTATGTTGCTGCATTTGAGAGACCGCCTACCCGGTCAGAGTAGAGATTCTCCCAGCAGAATATTGCTATCTTAAGCCGTTCCATAATTCATTCCTTCTGGTATCTGCCGCTTGTATAAGATCCTGCCTGGACCCGGCATTCTGAAGAGCCGCTGCAAGGAGTTCATCTCCTATTACAACTCTGGCCCATTCTACAAAGTGACCATGCTGACGATGATGCTCAATCGAATCACTCGGAACAATGGAGAGCATCTCAACAAACTGATCCAGGTCGAATGCCACATGTCCCGTGTACCCGACCGGACTTGAGAAATAAAATGCAGAATGGATACATACTGAACGAAGGGGAAATAAAGCTTTTTTAGATGGATCGGTAATAATACATTGTTCTTCGTAATCTGCAAGGATATCCATGTATGAAGTAAATGCCTGATGCTCTGGCTGATGACTGAAGTACGAGTGAACTTCTCCACACGAGCCATGTTTGCATGACATGTAATAGAAATGATCACTAATCTGGAAGTATCTCCAAAGATGCTTATCACATGCGAAATGTTGAGCACGCTGGACTGAACGGACCGCATTTTTCTGCTTTCTATTCTCAATCCATGCAGTTGCGTCTTTTTCTGCATCAGCCCACGATACCGGGAGCGGTATAGAAAATTCTTCCCGAACCGGATAGGAGAGGATGTCAGAGGGATTGACCATCTCAACTCCAGATCTTCTCAACTCAGGACCCATATGTCGGAAAAATTCTAAAATACCGGTATCCGCCCAATAGTGCTCACCGATAGTCTCGTAATCAATGAACACCGGGATGAAATCTCCCGGAGTCTGTGAAATCCAGTGAGCATATTTGTCAGCAGTCAAAGGCCAGGCCTCCCAGTCCCTGGAGGTAAATCTGAAAGCGATATCATCAGAGAGTTTGAAGTTACGCATTATGGTTGGAAGACCCTGACATTGGTACAGGTAATTCGGGCTCCTCCATTTGAGAATGTGATCTACGCCCTCTGTATAACAGGCTGAAAACCCTAAATCCTTTATCGTTGCGGCTATTCGATTATCATATATAAATTCTGTATTCTCAAAGATCCGTGGGGTTACTCCAAAGACATTCTGAAGCATTTCTTTGTGCATGAGAACCTGCTCCCTGAACTCATCCAT
>JAZDKH010000406.1:0-2004 GCA_043803325.1 Methanobacteriota archaeon
CCCTATATGTCTTTACAAAATCTGTTTTGTCAGCCGCCTTCTTTATACATTCTATAAGTCCAGCATTTTTAACCGTATCACCATTGGGTAAAATTTCACCTTTCTGCCGGGCATTTTTTAATCTGAACTCCACCGGATCCAAAGCGATGATGAGATTGTATCTGATATTGTCGCAATGGCAAATACCCACGGAGGAGTACTTCTTCTTGGAGTTGAGGATGACGGGACAGTAACCGGAATCCCCAATCGGTCGGGTTCGGAGATTGATCCGGTTAAGATCAGAGCGATGATCTACACCAAGACTGTTCCAAATATTAATACCCGTATTTCTATCGTTCCTGTTGATGACGTTCAGGTTATTTCGATCGAGGTGGATCAACACCCTGAGATCTGTTCAACCTCTCAAGGGAAAGCACTCCATCGGACTATTGAGACTCAAGGAAAGCCTCAATCCGTCCCGTTCTATCCCCGGGATCATCTCTCCCGGAGGATTCATATCCAGTCATTAGACCTGACCACTGAACAGGTTCCTGATCTTGGGTTCGATGCTTTCGATTCGGTCGCTTTCGCGTGGATTCGTAGGATTATCAAGGCCCGCAAAGGAGAGAATACCCTCCTTGAACTGACGGATGAGGAGTTAGTAAAAGCTCTGAAACTTGTGGAAACCAAGGATGGAGTGCTCATCCCCAATTACGCCGGCCTCTTGCTTCTTGGAAAGGAAGAGATCATTTCCGCCTCTCTTCCTACCCACGAGGTATTTTTCCAGGTTCTCGATGAACGGGGAGATGTCAGGCTTAATGATGTGTTTCATGGCCCACTCTCCCGGGTTCTTCAGGAGATTGAGGATCGATTCAATGCCCGGAATGCTGAACGCGAAGTAATTGTTGGTTTGTTCCGTGTTCCGATTCCGGATTATTCCTCTGAAGGATTTCGAGAAGCGATGATGAATGCCATACTTCACCGGGATTATGCAAAATCCGGACCGGTGTTCATCCAATGGCAGGCAGATCATATCCTCATCACCAATCCCGGGGGGTTTCCTGAGGGAGTCACCCTTGATAATATTCTTGTCCATGAACCAAAGCCGCGAAACCCCCGGCTCGCTGAGGTTTTTCGGAGAATTGGACTGGTGGAGACAACCGGGCGAGGGGTAGATAAGATCTATATTGGTCAGATCACCTATGGCAGACCAATTCCTGATTACTCCCGAACTGATTCAAATGCGGTCCGGGTGGTACTTCCCGGTGGAGAGTCGTCTCTTGAGTTTGCTGCCCTGGTCTTTGAACAGGATCGAAACGGGAAATCTCTGAAGCTTGATGAGTTGCTGATTTTAAATGCCCTCCATTCAGAACGAAGGATTTCCACCGCCGAAGCGGGTAACCTGACCCAGAAAGGATTAAATTCAGCGAAGGCTACCCTTGAACGACTCATCGAGAGAGGGCTTGTACAAGGGGTCGGAGAGAAGGGAGGCAGACATTACATCCTATCTCCAAGGGTGTACAAGCGGCTGAATGAATCCTCAGCATATGTCCGGGCCAAAGGGTTTGATAAAATCCAGCAGGAACAGATGATCATAACCTGGCTCAAAAACCATGGGAAAATTACCCGGTCCGGGGTGATGGATTTATGCACCCTCACCGGGTCCCAGGCTTCGAAATTGCTCAATAAAATGGTTGAAAAGTACCCCTCGATTCAGCAAAAAGGGATGGGTAAGGGGACATATTATGTCTGGGAGTAATACGAGTATGAGCGGATATGTGCCCGGCTCATATCTGTCAATAATATTATGTGCGGCTCATATCTGGATCATATATGTATATTATAACCTAAGTTTGCCACTTTGATTTCAGACAGTGAATGAGATCATACACTATCACGATCATTTTTTTCCAGAATTTCATTGGGAAATGGTATTTGCCAGTTGGGGATTTTTCCATCAAAACTTCATGTGATCCCCCAATTATGGTCCAAAATCATCGTGTTGATGGCATCAAAATTGGAATA
>JAZDKH010000407.1:0-5822 GCA_043803325.1 Methanobacteriota archaeon
GTATATCTGCTATGATAACGAGGCGTACATGAACACCGGGATTCAGCGTTCAGGTGCAACACCCTATGATGCGAGTACAACCACAACCCCAGTTGGGAAGCATTCTTTTGGAAACACCCGACCAAAGAAGGATCTTCCACAGATCCTTGCTGCACACGGTTCCCCCTATGTTGCTACCTGTTCCATCGCATATCCGAACGACGTTATCAAGAAGGTCGATCGGGCAGTCATGACCGAGGGACCAACATATGTTCAGATTCATACTCCCTGTTGCACCGGCTGGGGATTTGACGGTGCAAAGACCGTTGAACTCGCCAAAATGGCTATAGAGTGCGGGCTATGGGTGAATTATGAACTTGTTAATGGAAAACTGGATAAAGCAAAGAAAGTTAAGAGAAAACCGGTTGATGATTACCTGAAATCTCAAAGGCGATTTGCCCACCTCTTCAAACCACAGCGTAACGATGCTGAGATTGCAAAGATCCAGGCGATTGCCGACTCTAGCGCAGAGAAGTACGGAAGCGATCTGAAACTTTAAGCACTCTTTTTTTTATCTGTATCAGGGGGAACCCATGCTTTACATTTTTATGCATTCACATGGAGATCTCCTCCCGTGATATACTGGTTAGGATCGTATCTTCAGGGTGACATGAAGATAATCTCCACATTTCTGCACTTCAGACGTTATACGTCCTTGAGGTGATCATTATAATCCCGATACTCTTCATCGATGATAACAAAGAACTCTGTACTCTGTTTCAGATATACCTTGAAGAAACAGGAGACTTTGCGGTGCATACCTGCCATGATGGGCAGGATGCGCTTGAATACCTGAAAAACCATACGGTCATGGCAGTCATATCTGATTATGACATGCCAGAGATGAACGGCGTGGATCTCCTCAGAAAACTCAGGAAGAGTCATCCCCGTCTTCCCTTTATTATGTTGACCGGGAATGACAGCAAAGAAACAGCCATTGCAGCCCTCAACGCCGGGGCTGATTTTTATCAGAATAAAGGAGATGACTTTGAAGTTCAGGTCCTTGACCTCTCACATAAAGTCATGGTTCTTACAGAACGACATGAAGCTGAAGAGGCGGCACGGAGAAAAGATGAGATTCTCGCAGCTATAAGTTATGCAGCTGAACATCTACTCAGAGGTTCTGGGTGGCAGAAAGATATGGAAGAAGTTCTGGGTCACCTGGGCCGAGCAACCAGAGCTGGCTGTGTCTTTGTAGTTGGTTCAAATGGGGATGTATCAACTGATCTAGTACCTGATTCGGTAATCTGGACTGATTATTGCTTCCGGTCACAACCCCCCAAAATCAATTCATCATTCCTCACCTGGGTTCTGAACCCGGATCATTCAGTGCAATTTTCGGTAAATCAGGAGGTCCTTATCTCTGCAGGGAGTCAATCAGACAAAGACCGTGAAGTACTTCTTGCTGCGGTGGCTGGTACGACACTCCTTATTCCGGTTTTTGTAAATGAACGATGGTGGGGTGTTCTCGGCATTACAGATCCTCATGAAAACAGGATATTCAGTTCTGAAGAGGTGAATGCACTCCGGATGGCCGCGGGTGTCATCGGTTCAGCCAGATACCGGATGTATATCGAGGAGTTCTTCAGAAATCCGGTGGAAGAGTCCCTGGTGGGAGTTTTTTTGATGAGAAACGAGAGGTTCGTATATGCGAATCCAAAATTTTGTGATATATTCGGCTATTCCAGGGAGGATATTATCCGCACGATAAACCTTTTATCTCTCGTCCACCCTGATTTTCGGCATGATATAATCAGATTCATCAGAGTTATCTCAAGTAAAGAACTTCATTCAGTTCATTTTGAATTTGCCGGGTTAAAAGCAGACGGACAGAAGATATGTCTTGAGATATACCTGACAACTATCCTATGTGACGGTCTGCAATGTCTCATCGGGAACGTAATGGATGTCACTGAGCAACATCGCGCCAGAAGAGCGCTTGCCGAGAGTGAAGAGCGGTTTCGTGATCTCTTCACAAATATCAGGGATCTCATCCTCCTTCATCAAACTCCTGAAAATGGAGGGGAGCTAATCGAAGTGAACCAGGCAGTTCAAGACACCCTCTTGTATGATCGGGATCAGGTATTATCCTTGACACTTCCGTTACTCTGCCATAAGGAATATGAGCGTGACACCTCCATCGCTCACTGCCTGGAAGCCACTGCTCTCGGAAAGGCCATGCTCCAGACAGTATTCCTCCGGAGTGACGGATCTGCTATCCCAGTTGAACTGATCACCCACCGGGTGATAATGCAAGGAAGACCGGTCCTCCTTACCGTTGCGCGCGATATCACAGAGAGAGCAGAGGCACAAGCAAAGATACAGGCAGGAGAAGAACTACTCAAACGTAATATGCTGGTCTCACTTCGAGAGAAGGAGACATTGCTCCGTGAGATCCATCATCGTGTCAAGAATAATATGCAGATCATCATCAGTCTGCTCAAATTACAGGACTTCAGAACTGACGATCCCAGAGTTCATGAGATCATCAGGGATTGTAGAGGCCGAATCTATTCGATGGCAGTAATCCATGAGAAGTTGTATCAGACAGATGATCTTACTTCAATCCGCCTGGATGATTATATAAGAGATATTGCTCAGCGGGTGATGAACGAATTTGATGGGGAGGGATCCCAGGTATACTTATCCCTACAGGGAGATGAGACCATCCTGGTTGATATTGACACAGGAATTCCCCTTGGCCTGATAATTAATGAACTTATCACTAATTGTATGAAGTATGCATTCGAGCCAGGGCAGAAAGGAGATATCAGGGTGAATATCAGGAGGGCAGATGGAAAACTAGCTGTGGAAGTTGCCGATTCCGGACCTGGTCTGCCTGAAGGGTTTGATGGGGCGAGGGATTCTTCCCTTGGCACTGAACTCATCAGAGGTCTCGTGTTTCAACTTAGTGGAGCAGTGGCCTGGAGGAGCGAGGCAGGAACGATATGTACGGTAACGATTCCCTTCCCAGTAATAGATAAAGAGGACGAATTATGACAAAAGGCAGCAGGATCCTCGTTGTTGAGGATGAGATGGTCATCTCTCTTGAGATATCAGCAACACTGAGACGGCTCGGATATGAGGTGATCGGTCAGGCGATAACCGGGCTAGATGCAATCCATCTCGCAGATGAGGCAGATCCGGATCTGATACTGATGGATATCAGATTGAAAGGTGATATGGATGGTATCGAGGCTGCATCCAGAATTCGGGAGAATAATGACCGGCCTGTCATCTTCCTTACTGCTCATTCAGATGATGTTACCCTGGAACGGGCGATTGCAGTCAGTCCTTCCGGGTATCTTATTAAACCCTTCAAAGATCGTGAGTTGTACTCATCCATCGAACTCGCCCTCCATAAACATTGCATCAGGGAACGACTTCGTCCTGAACGGATTGGTTGCACAGATGCATCACCTGATATCCTCGAAATACCCGGGGTGGGCGTGGCTCTGACAAGTACCCGGGGATCGGTGATCAGGGTAAATTCTGTTTTATGTCAACTGTTTGGGGCAGGTAGCGCTGATATCTGCGGAACACGGATAGCAGGATGGATTACCGGGACTGATTCGTCACCAGGAGACTCAAAAATATCTGGAACAATTATACCACCTGGAATCATCAATCTCCTGAAACATAATGGAGAAGTGCAACTGATTCGAATAGAGACCGGATTTATAGTCGGAGAAGACGGTCTGCTCCAGGGATATCTTCTGGCATTCCATCCGATTCAATAATAAATAGGTACAGAATACCATCAATATAGACCCTATCTTGTGGACTATCATGCCTGATGAACAATCATTTAGAAGCCCAATCCCTCCAGGACTAATAAAAATCACACCAGTGGACACTCCCCGACCTTCAGATATGCGGGTATTATATAAAGCCGGAGGTTGGTGGGAGGAGGCATGGGATGACACCTATCTGACAGCAATTGTGAAGCATAGTTTTGCATTTGTCGCTGCAGAGAACTCTGATGGATCCTGGGTAGGGATGGGACGACTTATCTCTGATGGGGTTTCTGATGCATATCTTCAGGATATTGTAGTATTGCCTGAATGGGAAGGGCAGGGCATTGGCTCTGCCCTCGTTCAATCACTTCTTGATATCTGTAATGAAAGGGGCATTGTCTGGATCGGCACAATTGCTCATCCGCAGACTGAGTACTTCTATCGGAGATTAGGATTTGCTAAAATGAATGCATACACACCGATGCGTTATGAAAAATAATCAGGGTCTACTTCTGCTTAATCTGCGGTGATTGGGCCAGTGACTGATCATCAGTGTACCCTTGATGGTGCCCCTCTCATCGTGAATCCAAATAAGGTTATTTCAGAGGTCCACCCGGTTATCATCTCGGTGAGCCGGGCTACCGACATCCCTGCTTTTTATTTGGATTGGTTTCTCCGCAGGTATGCTGAAGGGTATATCATTTGGAAGAATCCATATCGTCATGATCAAAGGCAGAAAGTTCTCTTTGATAAGACCAGAGCAGCGGTATTCTGGACGAAAGACCCTGGAGCCCTCCTGCATCATCTAGATGATATCGATGCCCTTTTGCTTCATTATTATGTCCAGGTAACTCTGAACGATTATGAAAGAGATGGGTGTGAACGTTGTGTTCCACCCCTGGAAAAAAGGATCCGCGATTTTCAGGAGTTGAGTAGGCGTCTTGGGAGAGAACGGGTGATATGGCGATTTGATCCGCTCCTGCTATCAGATATGGTTCCCCTGGAAGAACTTTTCAGAAGGATCGAATCACTCTTCTCCCTTTTAAGTCCGTATTGTGAGCGGATGGTCTTCAGTTTTATTGATATCGCCGGATACCGCGGGGTGATACGAAATTTGCGGCACTATGGATTAAATCAGGTCCGGGAATTTACTCATGAAGAGAAGATAGCAACGGCTCGGTTTCTTCAACAATGCTCAATCACATACGGGCCGCTCGTTATGGCCTGTTCACAGGAATTGAATCTGACAGAGTTCGGGATAGTCCCTGGCAGGTGTGTGGATGATCGGCTATTTCGAAGAATTGCTTCTCATGATGCTGAATTTATCGGCTGGCTTGACCATCGTGCAAAGAAAGACAAAGGTCAGCGGGCACATTGCACCTGTATTGTCGCAAAGGATGTGGGTGAATACTCGACCTGTATGCATCAGTGCAGATACTGTTATGCAAACCGACTGGACGAATTTGTTTCAGCCCGGCATCATCTGCACAAACAGAGTATAAGCCAGGGTATCCTACCTGAGTCTATCGTTCCCGACTCCTAATATTTAATTGAAGGTAGAACGTATTTTATATTAGATGGTGGAATGTGAGATCTGTGGTACCAGTGTATCCGGAGGTTCAGCCTTTACCTGCACCTATTGCGGAAAAATGTTCTGTCCGGCACACCGCCTGCCATTTAATCATGCCTGCAAGCGGATAGAAGACTGGAAAAATGCAAAGTCAACCCCGAAAAAACATCATCATGACAAGACGTCTTCAAGAGGAATTCTTGAAGAAAATAGAGAGATTATTGCTGGCGGAGTTATTGTACTCTTTACGCTGATCATGGCATTATGGTTCTTCCAGATAATTTGATAGGTTTCAATGCCAATTAGAGCATGAATCCGGATAAAGCCACCTATAAGAAATCAATCTGCCTGCGTTGTGGCAGGTGCTGCAGATACGGCCCTTCCATTAATGCATCCCATGAGGATCTGACCCGCTGGATAGATGAGCAGCGATCAGACATTCTCCATTATTTTGAGGCATATTGTTCAGATGGCTC
>JAZDKH010000408.1:0-2447 GCA_043803325.1 Methanobacteriota archaeon
GATAGGATAGATCGAGTGGACTCTGTCTGAGAGGACCACTTCCGCAGCAGGGAGATTCGGTTCCATTCACCTGCCCGTAAGGGACAGTAAGCGTGTTGAATGTTCTGCTGTGAGGAGCAAAACCCCCTTCATGCGACTCCGCTACTCCAGTAGCAACCACCATGAAGAGACAAAGAAAGGAAATTAGAACGATAAACAACCGGACCATACTATTATGCTCCCACCATCAATGAGATAATCAACCTCTTGAGACTTGCGTGATATGATGGAATATCCCTTATCAGAGAGAAACCCCTTTTAAATGCTATTGATATCATATAATAAGTACAGAGGTAAGTAACGTGCGGTTTTTATCACCAGAGATTTATGTTACTTAATAAGAGGATATAGAAAACGCCTCATTCTGGTTTGATGAATCAGGGATGACTTATGCACTGACAGCCCTAAGAGCATACCTAATACCAACAACCATGTGAAAACATACGGTGAGAAACCTATCAAGAAGGGCAATGGCAAGACCTGTTGCAACTGGTACTCCAAACTGAGCAAAGAGGGTAACATAACCTCCTTCAACAAATCCTAAACCAGATATTGAGAGTGGGATCAGAGCCAACGCACTTATAAGAGGCTGAACTAAGACGAGTTCCTGAATAGGGATGATATACCCAGCAGCTGCAGAAATGAGAACTACACGAAGACTTTGAAAGATCCAGATGATGAGGGTAAAAAATATTGCAATCCCCATGGTCTTCTTCGGTTCATTCAAAGAATCCATTGCAGATCCCAGATGATCAGCAAATTCATTAATCTTCCCTACTTTGAAGATATGGAGCATTTTCAAAGCCCATGTACGTTTGAACCAGAACGCAGAGAGAAGCCCGATTGGGATTGATAATATGATCACCATAACCAAAATCATATAAAGAGAACGAGCTGCAGAAAAGAGAAAAATCCCTCCACATCCCAGAATAAATATTGCAATAAAATCACAATACCGATCAAGAAAGACTGAACTAATACCGACCGGAACTGGAACCTGATCTCTGATAGTAAGTGGTCTCGATAGTTCACCAATCCGAGCCGGAGTAAGGTCAGATATCAGTATACCTGCTATAAATGCCTGATAAGTTACCATGATCGGGATGTGATGTCCCATTTTTTTCAGTATAAAACGCCATCGAAGCGAGAGGAGGAGGAGGGTTCCACTATAGACGGCAACTGCCAATATTAATAGAGGTATCTGAACATTGGCTATCGCTTTGATAATATCAGAAGGGTTAAACTTGAGTGAGAGAAAGACAATTATTCCAACCCCTATGATGAGTTTTATGATGGTTTTTATCCATCCGGGAATTGCGTTGACCTTCATGGTGGAAGAATTATTTTTTTTCCCATCTGAGTAGATTCATTACCCCGGCGAGGGTCTGACCCTGCCTGAGTTCTGCACGGATTCGCTCTTCTGTCTTTTTAATCTCTAGTGAGCGACGTGCGATTTCATAAGCCCGTTCATGGGGAACTACGACAACACCGCTCTCATCAGCGATAATCCAGTCTCCCGGACGGACAGTCTGACCTGCACATCTGATCTCTGCATTTATTTCTCCAAACCCCTTTGGCTCGCCTGCATTCGGGACGGTTGCCCGGGCCCATGTTGGATAGTTCATCCGTCTGATATCATCTACATCACGGACAGCACCATCGATGACAACTCCGGAGATGCCCCGGTTCATACACGAGATTGTTGCGAGCTCACCCCATGGAGCGATGTGAATTGCCTGATCATTATTAATAACTAACATATCCCCTGACTGCGCCTGATCAATCGCTTCTACTGGTTTGGCCCAGTCTCCAGCAATGGTATGCACAGTGACCGCCCGGCCAACAGCCCTGGTTCCAGGGCAGATCGAGTATAACCCATGCATCGAACCTTTCCTATGCATTGCATCAGTCACATTTGGCGCTGACACCGAGCTGAAAATCTGCCGTATCTCATTCTCCTGATCTGGTTGCTGCCATCGGTCACCAGACAAGGTATCAATAGCATTGCGAATCTTTCGGGAAGAGACAGTAACATCAGCAGACCGGGTGATCCATCCTCCGACAATGACGATACTGGCGCCCAGTCTTATCGCTTCTGCAGCTGTTGTAGCATCGAGCCCCCCTGCAACAGCCACAGGCAGGGATACCACACTAACCACCTGTGATAACACATTGAGCGGGTTATTCCCGGTCATTTGCTGATCAATACCGGTATGCACCGTGATTATATCAACCCCAAGTGCCTCAAGTTTCAGCGCTCTCCCGGTAGGATCTGACTCGTTCATCAGATCTGCCATGATCTTGACACCGTATTTCGCTGCCGCACGCACCGACTCTGACACGACCTCATCATCAGCAGATCCAAGGATACATACCACCGCCGCACCCGCTTTCGCAGCCATCTCTAC
>JAZDKH010000409.1:0-9566 GCA_043803325.1 Methanobacteriota archaeon
TTGATATTTTTATTTATCCAAAATCTTCAACTATCAATTGAATTGATTGGATGGCTCCTGCTGCTGATGACATTTTTCGGATCCTGACCGAGTAGACCATATGGTTCTCTGTTCGTCGCCGGTAAGGGGTAATCCGGGTTCTCTTTATGGTCTGTCATATTATGCTGTATCGTGAACGATCCTTCAATAACCATCAGTGCGTGAGTTCTGAAGGTGAAAGAAGAGTATCAGGACCATCAGGAGATCCCAACTCTCCCCAAACTCCTTGCTACCCTTGAATCAGACACGTCAACGATTCTTCTCATCGAATATCAACTCACCTGGTCTTGGGTAGGCAAACCCGATCAGATGCGCAAGTTCAATGAGGTGTGCAAGAAGAGAGCACAGAATGGAGGTCGATATTTCCCCATTTGACGGGATGCGAAATGGGCGATGAATGTGGTCAGGGAACAGCAGAACAGGGATGGGGGGTCCATATACTTTTACTTTCGGCCTTCATAACCAGAAGCAATGGCTGGGTTGGTATCGTTTCAATTCGGATGCAGTATTATTGCGTTCTGTATACCGGTAGGTAAAACTCCCTGGCTATTGACAGAGATATCATGATCAGGAAGGGCAATTTATATGACTCTATATGGTCTTCCATCCAATGAATTACCATATGCCTCAGCAGGCTACCCTTCTGTATGCAGTACCGGGATTAGGGTTTCAAGAACTCCTTGACCGGTTCACTGCGTCATTGTCTGAAAATCCCCTGACCAGCTGGCTTATCCTTCCGACAGATGCCCTTGTTCAGCAGGCAAGAGATCAGCTTTTGAGACAACATTATCCCATCATCCCTGATCGGATCTGCACTCCCGGGGATCTCTGCCTCTTTATGCTTTCGGAATCCGAAGATGGTATCACATTTATTTCAGATTCTGATGCACGAATTCTCCTCTCCAGAGTTATCGTGCAGCACAATAAAGAACTCTCCCTATTCATGAAAGATCGTTCTCCTTCAGGACGAACACTGAGTGATCTCCAGCGATTATTCTCCTATATTATCAGAAATGAACTTACCTTCCCTGACTGTCTGGGAAACCTCCAGACTCAAAAAAGTGACCAGATAGGGACGATATTTTCGGCCTTCCGTTCTAAACTAAAGCAATTATCCAGGGTTAATACAGACACCCTGATACAATGGGCCATTACCAGCCTGGAAGAGAAATCAGCGGGTGAGATGATCCATCGCTTTACCCACCTATTCTGGCTTGGTCAATATTCCTCTGCTCCTCTTGATATGCGCTTGATACAGGGTTTTGCACGAAAAACATCGCATATGGTATATGTCTCCCCACATGGGGCAGATCAGACCATATTCACCGGTGATGCATCATGGGTTTTTACTGATCGGAAATATAATCTTGAAAAGAACCCGGGTTCACCATTAGATCAGGTTAAAACACTCCTTTTTTCAGATACATGTACCGATAAACAGGTCAGTATCATGCGAGATATGATCTCGCTGAAGGAATGGAAAGATCCGATCTCAGAATTATCAGGTATTGCAAGGCAGATATTGCTCCTTCGAAAGCAGGATATCCCCCTGGAAGATGTTGCAGTAGTATTCCCGGATCCTGACCTTGCATCAGGGTACATTGCTGACGTCTTTGATGACTACCATATTCCCTACAAAAATGACCGCCCAGAGACCCTCTTCGCTTCTCCTCTTATATCTTTTTACTCACTCCTCGGTGAATGTGTGGAAAAAGGATTCAGGTATGAGGAACTGATCCGTCTGATCAGAAGCCCCTACCTGCGGTACCAATGGGAACCGCTCTCTGATAACCCAGATGCCCCCGGTTATCTGGGTAAAAATCTTTGTCTCCTGAACTATGAATTCCTTGATCTGATCTGTCGCAGTTACGGGATAACCGGGGGGTACATTGACTGGGAAGCAAGGTTTGAGCAGATTGCCGGATATATCTCCCCGGGAAATGATACCACACCGGAGGAAGCAGAAAACGGATGTAAACCCTCTGTATATATCCCAGAGCGACCCCTCCCGGGAGACACCATCCTTCTGACAATGGAAGGAACGCTCAGCCTTATTCATCTCCTACGCAATCTTCAGGCCCGTGGTCTTGTTACTGATCATTGCCAGTCGTTCAGAAGTATACTCAAGAGTATCGGGTCTCCAGTTCCGGGATGCACAGAAACCGTGTTTGGGGATGGAATAATGATCCTTGATACCGAACAGCGAGCACTCCAGGCATTTGATACACTTCTTGCAGATCTTGAGCAGCAACCAGGGAATGAGAATGATGTGATATCATTCCCTGAATTTCTTTCCCGGGTAAAACTGCTCCTGATGGACAGGAGGATGAAAGAGGAGAGTCGGGAGGGTGTATTTGTTACCGGTCTCTCAGATATTGAACATATACAGGTCCCTTACCTTTTCCTGGCATCACTGAATGAAGGGTTGATTCCAAAACTCAATTATCGTCTTCCCTTCATCAACGGGAGTGAGGCAGGAAAAATTGGAGATGATCTGCACAGTTATATTAAAAAGGAGCGGTACCGGTTTATTGCTGCTCTGCTGGCAGGGAGAAAACAGATATACCTGAGTTCGTTTGAGCACCGTGATGAACGAGTTGTTCTCAGGTCTTCTTTCCTTGAACCGTTTCATCAGGCTGGCTCTTTTCCATCATGGGGGGAGGAGGCATCTATCCCTGATCCTGAAGAGTGTTCGGATTCTGCCAGTGCGTATTATTCCGGAGTCATGATGGTTCAGTCCAGATGGGAGAAAGCCCTTGCTTTTCTGCCTGACCATGAACGGGTTTCTGATGTCGTTATACGGATTGGTATCGAACGGAACTTCAGGTTCAGACTCAACCGGTCGGTGTATGATGGTATTATCGGAGAAGATCCGGGTATCAGAAATGAGATGGAGGAGAGGTTTGGGCCTGAATATGTCTGGTCAACGAGTCTTATTGAGACCTATGCACAGTGTCCATACCGGTTTTATCTTGAACGTATACTCCGCATTAAACCACTTCCTATGCTCGGAAGTGAACTCTCTCCTGACGCAAAAGGAAGGCTCATTCATTCTGTAGTTTGCAGATTTAAACGCAGGATACAAGAGAAAAACGGGTTCCCACTCAGGCAGGAGAAGTTCCATGATGCGGTATCTGCCATCCTTGAGATCGCCATAGAGGAACTGGATGCGATCTCGTTTGATACCCCGGTCTGGATGGCGAAACGAAGGCAACTAGTGGGGGGTGAACGATACGGAGCAGGAATATTTGAAAAATATGTTGCTGCTGAGATTGCCCGTCTTGCACCGGACGAAGAAGGGAATGAACCCCTGAATTTTATTCCTAGACACTTTGAATTCTCATTTGGAGCGGTTCCAGATCAGGATGATGATCCTGCCTCTGCTTCAGAACCCATCAATCTTGCTCCCATTGCCACCAGAAGACTGGATGCGAATCCTGATCTCCTCTGGTCTGCGGAAGATATTCCAAAAGAACTTCTCTTGTGTGGTAAGATTGACCGAATTGATATCACTGAATCAGGAGATTTTGGTGTTGTCGATTACAAGACCGGGATAAAAATTCCATCAACCACAGAGATTAGTGCAGCAAAAGCTCTCCAGCTTCCCCTGTATCTTATGGCATTTGCAGAAATTACCGGGAACAACCCGGTGTATGGATCATATTGCCATCTTCACCGGTCGGTGACCCATTCATTGAGCCTCTATAATCCTGCATACAAGAGTTCTCTTCCCTGGGGGAAGATGCCCAGATCTGAACCTAAATGGGAAGAAATAATGGATAATGCACTATTCCAAACCTGTTCTCATATAATGCATATCCATCAGGGTGTCTTTCCCATTCATGCAGACCGGGGGTGTAGTCCTGACTGGTTCTGCCCCTATAAAACGATCTGCAGATTCCAGCCAGACCGGGGATCACACCTCGGTGAGTTGATCAGGTATCCGGATGAAGCAGAAAATACCGGTGGTACATCTATGAAAGGAGGAGATGTCTGATGGCAGCAACAGAACGGCAAAACGAGGCAATAACCCTTCATGACCTGAGCATGGTAGTTACTGCAGGGGCAGGAACAGGAAAAACATTTGTCCTGGTTGAAAAATATCTGAACCTGATTGAGAAGGAAGGGCTCAGGCCAGGAGAAATCCTTGCCCTGACCTTTACTGATAAGGCAGCTTCTGAGATGAAAGACCGGGTGAGAACGACGATCACGAGAAGGCTGGTTGAAGATCCGAAGAGCCGGATGTGGAGGGAGGCAGCTGAAGAGGTTATTATCGCCCCGATCATGACGTTCCACGCATTTTGTGCACAAATTCTACGGGAATTCGCGATCGAGGCTGGCCTTGAACCATCCTTTACCATTCTTGATGGCGGACAGGCTTTAGCCTTAAAAAAAGAGGCGTTTGAACTACTGCTCAGAAAACCTCCGGTTAATGTCAGGGATTCTGTTATCCGGATTCTTTCCCAGATCGAGAAGTTCAGGCTTTCAGAGATTTTATCAGTAATTGATGAGCAGTACGATCGGTATGCTTCATTCCTTGCAATGGCTGCTCAAAATCCCGGGAAAATGATAGAAATCTGGAAAGAATTTCTCGATGCTCTCAGAGAGCCGGAGGTAGAACGGTTTTTTGCCGATCCTGTCAACACGTCAGCCATCAGGGACCTCTTGCGACTATCCCGGGAGTACACAAATACCAATGATTCTGCAGTCAGATACCTAAACCAGGTGGTTCCGTTTCTCCTGTGGATTAACCAGGATACGCTCCCTGAAGTTCTGGCAGATTCCGCCCGTGATTTTCTTGCAATCCGACCGGTCGGAAGGATCGGGTCAAAAAAGAACTGGGATGAAAATGACCTTGCGGTGTTCCGGGATGCAAAGGTGGATCTGACTGCTGCTTTGGAGAGAGCCCTTCCTTACTTTGAACTGGCTATAGATCCTGAATCTGCTTTTACACAGGCCACTTTTGCCTTTTATGCTGATTTACAGATAATTTCAGAACGGTACCATAAACTCGTTACTGATGCAAAGAAGCAGGCATCAGCACTTGATTTTTCCGATCTGATTCGTCTCTGTAAGCATTTTCTTCTTGACAACCAGGATATCGTACAAAAACACCTCCGTCCCCGGTACAAGTATATCATGGTTGACGAGTTCCAGGATACCGACCCTGCACAATTTGATATTATCACCGCAATCACCGGCCGGCTGGTTCCCGGAAAGCGTGGTCTTTTTATTGTCGGGGATCCGAAACAGTCCATATATCTCTTTAGAAATGCGGATGTGACCCGGTTTAAGGAGGCACAAAACCGAATTCTTATCGATTGTGAGGGCAGGCTTACCAATCTTGACATGAGTTTTCGCAGTAGCAGAGAAGTGATCGGGCTTGTGAATTTTCTGTTCTCCTCAATTTTTGCATCTGCAGAAAAACCATGGGAATTCGGGTATGAACCCCTGGTTGTATCTCCCGGCCGTCTGGGATGTGATGGCTCCATTCGTATTCTGTTTCCTCCAAAAGGAAATCCCGGGGGTTCATCCACCGATCAAAAAGAGATAGAAGCAGGCATGGTTGCCGAGATGATTCATCAGATGGTCTCCTGCCAGGACACCTGGATTACGGATAATTCAGGGAAGAAAAGACCGGTGACCTATGGGGATATTGCCATTCTCCTGGAGCGTCGCACCTACCTGACTCAGTATATGCTTGCCCTTTCCCGGCAGGATACTCCGTTTTATGTGCATGGAGGGATTGGATTTTATTCCCGGCAGGAGATGTATGATATTTTTAACCTGTTATCTTTTCTCCTGAGACCATATGATGATGCTGCCCTGCTCGGTACGCTTAAATCTCCCTACCTGGGGCTGTCTGATCCGGTGATACATTCCATAAAAACGATGAAAGGCCTGCCCAGGGGAACAACACTCTTCAAACGGTTAAAGCAATACATCACTGAAAAACCAGATGATCCTGCTATCGATACATTGCGGAGAGCTGAAAACCTTCTTGACTGCTGGCTCTCGTGCACCGGCAGAATTCCGGTTGCCCGGTTAATCCAGAAAATTCTCGTGGAGTCGGGGATGCTTACCGTGTACGGGGCTCTGCCAATGGGAGAGCAACAGGTTGCCAATCTTGAGAAACTTGTCAATATCGTCCGCAATCGCTCAGAATCAGGGATGTATGATCTTACCGATCTTGTTTCAGACCTTACTATTTCGATAGCTGCAGAAGAACGTGAAGGAGAGGCTGCACTCGATGCACTTGCGCAGACATCAGTGAATATTATGACTGTTCATGCGGCAAAGGGGCTCGAATTCCCGGTAGTTATTCTGCCAGACATGGGTTCATCCAGAGAAGGCAGAGCAGGGGCTATTCTGGCAGGAGACCAGAATGCCCTGGTTGGGGTGAAGATCCCAAACCCGGATCATGAGTACGAGATAGGGGAGACCCCGGTATACAAAGGACTGTCGCTGATTCAGAAAGAAAAAGAAGCAGCAGAACGGAAACGCCTGTTTTACGTTGGGGTGACACGGGCACGAGATCATCTGATCCTTTGTGGGAAGAATCAAGGGAAGACGTATAAAAGGATTGACTCCAGTAATAACCGCATCGACTGGGTCTGTACTCTACTGGATATTTCAGGGGACGTTATCGGTATGGGTGGGGAGATATCGTTTGATCCGATGGATGGCGGTGATCTGGTTGAGATTAAAGTCTATTCGAGTCCAGATGAACTTACCAGAGAGTGGGCCCATGCCCAGCCTTCAGTGATCACGGTTCCGGAGAGGTATCTGGACCACTATGGGAAACGGCATATCGTATGAGTTATTCAGAAAAGCCCATTCAAGGGATAGAGATGGGGTATACCCGGAAGAGAATCGTATTTCTCGCACCTATGTTCAAGATCTTCAAATATAATTTATCAAAAAAAATCGCAGCATGCAATAGTCCCCGATTCTTTCATTATCTAATCCAGGCCACTCCATACTCTCCCTCCTTTTTCTATAGATTTTTATATATCCACAAACGTTGAAGATCCTTATACCGGATTCCTACCTATGATTTCAGAGTCTCAAACTACCCGATATATGCTTTTCCTCATGGTAAGTCTCTTGATTCTTATCCCTGGTTCCAGTTATGCAGCATTACCGGATCCGATGAGCCCTGATATATCACCATATTTTGATTCGATCAGATCGGACCGGGAGGAGCTCTTTGCCTTCTTTTATGCGATGCCCAAGGGAGGTGATATTCACATCCATCTCTCCGGGGCAATCCCCCCGGAAAAACTCATGGCTATCGCAGCCCGTCATAACCTTCTCGTCGATCCATCGACTGGTCAACTGGTAGATCTGTCAACTAATCAGCCTTCTAATTATACTCCGCTGCAGCTACTTGTCCCGGTAGCATCTGCGTATGCAAACGCAACTCTTTCTCAATACCTGGTCTCTAAATGGTCAATGGCCGGTTTTTCGTCTGATAATCAGTCTGGACACGACTGGTTTTTTAACACCTTTGATCTTATTGATCCGGTCACTTACTACGACGGAGAATTGATTGCTGTTATCAGAGACCAGGCGGCATCCGAAAATATCCGGTATCTCGAGCTGATGACATCTCAGACTAACTCTGATGAAGTCAAACAGATAGTTAGTCAGGTACCCTGGGATGATAATCTCCCTCTCCTGCGGGAAAATCTGTTAAACACTGGCCTTGCCGATATCTGCCGGCAGAAAGTCCTGACCCAGGAAACCTACGATCAGATTTCACGAGACCATGCAACCGCAGCAGGTAGGAATGTCACGGTACGATACAACTACGAAGCACTTCGGTTTTACCCTCATAAAGAGGTGTTCAGTGATCTGCTCCAGGCATTTGAGATCGCCAATCAGTCACCGATAATTGAGGGGGTAACGCTCGTAGGTGATGAAGCAGACTCGTATTCACTGGATGATTACGATGAACACATGAAGATGCTGGCATACCTTCATAGTATCTACCCTGATGTCTCAATAACCCTCCATGCTGGTGAACTGACCCCTGAAATTGTGCCTTCTGCCGATATCCGGAATCACATCTCACAAGCCATCTCCATCGGGAATGCCTCGCGAATCGGGCATGGGGTTAGCATCAGGTATGAAGCAGACTGGAAAGAAACGATGGCAAAAATGGCAGCTTCACATATTCCGGCTGAGATCCTCATGACCAGCAATCTGCAAATATTAGGGATACCTGCAACAGATCACCCGATCTCACTCTACCTGGACTATGATATTCCGGTGATCCTTGCTACTGATGATCCTGGTGTCGAATGTACTACCCTCACCCAGGAATACGTAAACTTCACGTTGAGCAATCCGCACGTTTCGTATGAACAGGTTAGGGAGATAAACCTGAATAGCATCAGATACAGTTTTCTTCCTGCTCAAGAGAGTGAGCAGATGCTTGGAGAACTGAATGAGAGTTTGAGTCAGTACGAACATGTGGTCTTTGCCAAATCCCCTGTAGCACCTGCATATGAGGTAGGTTTGGCGGCGTAAAACAAGTATACCCGTTCATCAACAGTTCCCCTGGTTCCCGCTCTCATTAGAATTTCATGAATCTGAAGTCGTCCTTACAGAAATAATGAGAGTCCGAACTATTCCCAGAAACTATATCTTTCCTGGCTGAACCCTGACATCCTGGAACTGGACCTTTGGAGACGGGAATGTGTCTCATAATTAACGGTCCATTCCTACGCCGGTATCGGCAGATACAACGGTCACCCTGGAGGCAGGAAGGGCCCAGGGGAGTGATGTCATTCGGAAACCGGTTATCATTGATGTGAATGCCGGCAAACAGACTGGTCAGTCAGGAATGATTCGGGAAAATTCTGTGCCTGCCGGGGCTGATATCTTAGTTGACGGAGTATTCCAGGAGGTCACCCCGGCTGATGAACTGGTGAAAAAAAAGGAGTGTATGAGATTCTGCTGCATATGGACGGGTACCAGAACTGGACCGGGATGGTGCAGGTTCCTGCAGGAACCTTGAAAATTATTCCATAGTCAGACTGCGCCAGATATAACCTTCCTTATCTCCTTTAATTTATACTCTCTTTTTAAGACTCGAATATTGTGTTTGAATCTGATTACGATGATAGTTTCAAAGTTAGCAGAACATAATCAGATAATTTTGGTAATTCTGCCATTATTTTTACCTTAAACAGAGTCTCTTTATATGTATGTGTAGTTTTCTGAATATTTCGAAATAATCCCCTCACTATTCAGATTCAATGTATTCAAGGACCAATATTTGAGATCAGGGGAATATTTGTGAGTCCTCTGTTCTGGCGTTCTCCCAAAAAAGCATTCACATATTCAGTTCATATTGGCTCATTTATGGCTGAGGTGATAGATACCGTGTTGCAAAAACAGAAAGGAATTAAATGCCCATATTGTGTGAATAATGATGAGTGATTCATGGGTATTTTAGAGACTCCCGGATAATATGAGGGTTTTATGTTGAGCCCTGAAATACTCAATGATATGGGGGT
>JAZDKH010000410.1:0-3868 GCA_043803325.1 Methanobacteriota archaeon
ACCCGACACTCGGCAGCAACGAGTGTTACGAAGTTTACAATTAGTACAAACATTTAAATCTGAGGACGTTGTATACTTTATTTGAATAATGGCCCTCGTTGATGATTCAAATGTAACCATAGCTCACTTAGGCATCGTTTCAGGAATAATTGACACGCTTGGGATCGGTGAATATATCGATCGCGTTATGCCCAAAAAACGCAGTCACACGGTCACTCACGGTCAATCAGTCAAAGCATTACTCCTCAATTGTTTAGGTTTTACCGAACGCCGTCTGTACCTGATGCCAGAATATTTTAATGATATTGCAACAGAACGTTTAATTGGGCTCTGTCTGAAAATCAAGTGATTGAGATGGCAAAACTCAATTGACGAATAACATCCAGTTCATAAATTAAACAAATTTTCAGGTAAAATCGATTTTTACTGTCCCTACAACTTTCGTTATTTACTCGAGTCATACATAAAACTGCCTTCTGGTTCTAAATAATCACTTGATTTTTCGACTGGGCCTTAATTGGCGACGGCATTGAGGCAAAGCACCTGAATCAGTATTTATTTGGTGAAACTCTTGATGCACTCGCAGAATATGGTCCCACTGAGTTATTTACTGGCATTGTTCATGAATTACTTGACAGTCTTCTCCATGGCGTTCTCCGCCTCCATTATGATACCACAACTATCAGTGTAACCGGTGATTATGATCGAGAGCTGAATACGCGACTGATCAAACTGGTCCGAGGCCATTCAAAAGATCATCGCAATGATTTGAAACAGTTTGTCATATCTTTAGTGACTGATCAGCGTGGGATTCCTGTTTTCATGGAACCATTGTCCGGCAATATTTCTGATAAAAAGACGCTCCTGCGAACCATTAAAGAAGTACGATCAAGTTTCAATACCGATCAGACCATATACCATATGGCCGATTCAGCCCTCTATTCAGCAAATAGTGTTCATGAACTTGGATCTCACTGTTTCTGGATCACCCATGTCCCTGAGACCATCAAGGAAGTGAAGGATATCCTATCTTCGGATGTTGAATGGATTCCATGCGCAGATGCCCGATATAAGTATGCTATTTTCAAGAGCAAGTATGGAGGGATCGAACAAAAATGGGTTCTATTCCACTCCGAAGAGAGACATAAGGCCAGTATTAAACGCGATCTTGAAAAAATTGAGGATAAACTTGCAAAAAGTCAGACAGCCCTCAATAAGACATTGGTTAAAGGGTTTGCTTGTGAAAATGATGCCCGGTTAGCGGTTAAACGATACATGTCAAAACATAACCGGTACAACCTCTCAGACATTCAAATAACATCAGAGAACAAAAAACAATCTGGTAAAGTCGGTAGACCAAAAAAGGGTGAGGAGGTCGAAAAATGGTTTTTTGCATCATGCAAATTATCTCTAAACCAGGAAGTGATCCAAAAAGAACAATCATTGATGGGGAGGTTTGTTCTAGCGAGCAATGATACCACAATCGATCCTGAAGTCTGTCTTGAGTATTATAAAGAACAGGACAAAGTTGAACGCGGATTCAGATTTATTAAAGGAAATTCGTTTCACGCCTCGGAGGTTTATCTGGAGAATGCTGATCGTATTGCAGCATTGTCCATGATAATGGTTCTATGCCTTCTTGTCTATTCTTTCACAGAGTGGGTAATCCGTGAGACATTGAGAATTGAAAAGAAACAGATCCGGGATCAGAAGGGAAAACCAACCCAAAAGCCCTCTGCAAAATGGGTCTTTTTCATGTTCCGCAGAGTGAGACAGATTGAAGAGATTGTTGATTCCAGGATTATTGTTCGACTTCTAAATTTTACAGATGAGTTACGAGAGATAGTTCGATGGCTGGGGCCGAATGTCGAAAATTATTATGCGAAAAATATTTGATGCCGAGTGTCGGCTCAACACTGGCAGAACGTAAATATTACGTGATAATTAGAGAGGAGATCCTCTCGAGTACCCCCACAGGCAAGGAAAAACGAGGTGCACTGAATTCAGCCATTGGGCGGTGACTAAAAACCGGAGCATCGGCGGCAGCAGACACTTCGGCCCGGAGGGCCGCTAATTTAACCTCCCGGTCCCAGAACCGGACCGTCGCAGCAAGCACCAATTCGGGCTCCGTCACCAGAACCCTATCCTCCCCGTCTGCGGCAAGATACGTCACCATCTCACAGACAAAGACCCCTGCCTCCTCCGCCAGACCCCGGTATATCCACCACTGACGTACCCATCCGACCAAAGCGATCAGTGGAGAGAGGGAGGTGATCACCCCCCAGAATTCAGGCACTCCCACGGACCACACCCCCGATCAGCTCGATGAACTCACTGCTGTTCTTCTGGGTGGCAAGAAACGTCCGGATAGAGAGAGCCGCTCTCATCATCATGTTGGTTTTTAACTGACTCAGGATTCAAATTAAGTATTTTTCTCACATATACTAGATCCATTATCTGAAAATTTAGATTCAGAAGCACCAGGGGGATTATATGGTCGAGCGGGTCATCCTTACAAACAAACCACTTGTCGAGGCGATATTTGAGATCAAGTGGAAATTACAGGAAGTTAGCCCAAACGTGTATACTGACGAAAATTTTAATCTCTTAACCGGTATCCTGTACGATAACATATCAGATGAATATCCGTTCCCGGTGAACCTGGTACCTGAATTTCTCCCATTAGAAACTGCACCATATGCAATCCGGACTCAGTTCAGACAACAGAAAGACGAGTGGCCGCTGGTCCAGGTAGGCCCAGGTATTCTCACAATTAATGATACAGAGTCATATGTCTGGGAAGACTTTGAAAACCGAATAACTCATATCCTGAAAAGCCTCTTTACTTCTTTTTCGAAGTTAAAAAAAGAGATGAGAATAGAGAGCCTTACTTTACGATATATTGATGCTTTGGACTTTGATTATAATTCGCATGATGTCTATTCCTATTTACAAGAACAATTAAAATTAAACATTACTCTTACACCAAAATTATTTACACCAGATTTTATTAATCAACATCCTACAGATTTGAATGTTGATCTGATGTTTAATTCGAAAAATCCTCCTGGGAAAGTTACCCTAAAATTCTCCACAGGCCATCGAAAAGGTCCTCAAGGCAAAACTATTCCTGCAATTATCTGGAATACCGTATTTCAATCAGAAATTAATCTCCCATATGATGACGAGGAAGATATAATACAGTGGGTAAATGGTGCTCATATGGTTACAGATCATATTTTTTTCACCATCATTGAAGGAGAACTTCTTGAAAAGTTTAGATAATCATGTCAGTCATATCGTGTCAAGAAAGTTCAGATTGGCTTATTGGATCGAGAAGGGATCTCATAATTCCAGTGTACTCAATCCCGAAAACGAGTACAATAATTTCCCAAGAAGAAAATATTCCTCAACACTATAAATTAATCAGAGTAGCATCTGAAAGCAATCATACTGTATCCATCCATAATATTTCTTTTTCGGAAAATCAGACAACTGTCTCACGAGCTAAAAAACAAGACGAGGCAGAGGGAAGAATTGAATCAATCATTGGTGCAGTTATCAGAGAAAAAACCATTGCATCACCAGTAAATAAAACCCTGCTAAAACAATATCTTCTCCAAAAATTTCAGACGATAGGTTTTGAAAAATTTCAACAATTATCTAATGATATCATTAAAAAACGGATAGAGAAGGTAGTTGCTTTAGAATTACTAAAAAATCTCTTCTCTGATATCAACGATGAAGAATTTGATCTGATTAAAACTCATGCAAAGAGTGAGGGATTCTTTCGATGAGGTATCTGATAGACTCTAATACCTTTATTGATCTTCTTAAACCCCGAAACCCGAACACCGATAAAATTGCA
>JAZDKH010000411.1:0-2046 GCA_043803325.1 Methanobacteriota archaeon
ATTATTCAATCACTTAATGCCGGAGTTGTTCCACGAATCGGCTTACACCATATCCAGGTAGGCCGTGCAGATGAAATAAAAGCCATATTATCAGATATTTCTAAAATTAAAGACGATAGTGCTACTATTCGGTTCATTATCGGAAGATATGGATCAGGAAAAAGTTTTTTCCTTAACCTGAGCAGGAGTGTTGCATTAGAGCAGAAGTTGGTGGTTACTCAGGCAGACATTACTCCGGATAGACGACTCCATGCATCCAACGGCCAGGCACGGCAATTATACGCTGAGCTTATGCATAACATGTCAACCAAAGCAAAACCCGAGGGTGGAGCGATGGTCAGTGTGGTGGAAAAATGGATATCTGACCTTGATTTTACGCTACGAGAAGAAGGAAAAGACTACTCAGAAATCACTAAATCTATCTATCATGAGTTAAAACCGTTACAAGATCTGGTCTCAGGATACGACTTTGCTACGACCATTGCCAAATACTATGAGGGTTTTTATTCTCAAAATGAAGTTCTTCAAAGCTCAGCCATTCGGTGGTTATGTGGAGAATATGTCACAAAAACAGAGGCGTATCAGGATCTGGGAGTTAGAACGATAATTACTGATTCGACGATTTATGATTATCTAAAGTTATGGGGATCATTTGTTCGAATGGCTGGCTATCATGGAGTTCTCATAAATATTGATGAGATGGGAGTTCTCTCTCATCGGCTGAACAGCTCTCAGGCTCGAAATGCCAACTACGAAATGATCCTACGAATTCTGAATGATTCACTTCAAGGCAATGTGAAAAATGTTGGATTTATGTTTGCCGGAATTGATGAATTTCTATTAGATAGGAGACGTGGCCTCATGAGTTATGAGGCCTTGGCTCGAAGACTTGCTGAAAATGAGTTCGCTCAACATGGAAGAAAAGATTATTCAGGACCAGTAATTCATCTTGAAAACCTGACTCCCGAGGATACCTATGTCCTCCTTCACAATATTCGCAATGTCTATGCATCCGGCGATTCTACCAAATACCTGATTCCCGATGAAGGTATTACCGGATTCATGACCTATTGTGCTAAAACTCTTGGTTCTGAATTTTATATGACTCCAGGAGATGTCGTCAAAAAATTCGTAGGATTCCTATCAGTTATCGAACAAAATCCTCAAACAACCTGGCAAGAACTTCTGAATCTTTTACCTGATGAGGCAAAACCACAGCCAAATGAGATAGATTCTTCTGAATCTCTTTTAGATGAAGATGATGATGATCTTATTTCTATGAAATTATAATTCTAAATTTCAATAAATCTATGAAACCCCCTGCCTTTTCGTTATTGCATCCTACCATCCAACAAAAACTATACCAGATGAATTGGACAAGTCTTCGCCCTATCCAGGTCGATACGATCCATGCAGTTAACGCATCTACAAATCATCTGGTGGTATCTGCAAATACCGCTGCGGGAAAGACTGAAGCAGCATTTCTTCCGGTTTTATCTCAAATTATAGATAACCAAATTCCTGGAATTGGGGCTTTGTATGTAGGCCCATTAAAAGCCCTCATTAATGATCAATTTCAGAGATTGGAGCGTCTCTGTGATCTATCAGGGATTCAAGTATTCAAATGGCATGGAGATGTTTCATCAGAAAAGAAGAGAAAATTTGTAAAAAATTCATCAGGGGTTCTCCTCATCACCCCAGAATCAATAGAATCGCTGTTTATTAATCACTCAGAATATGTATCTCAACTGTTATCAGGATTATCTTTTATCGTAATCGATGAGATGCATTCATTCATAGGTGTTGAAAGGGGGGCACATCTCCGCAGTTTGTTATCACGGATTATGCTGGTGAAATCATCACCAATCAGATTAATAGGGCTATCGGCTACATTTGGAGATACATCCCTTGTTAAACAATGGTTGATGCCAAAAAACCCTCATACGGTGGAGATCATTGATGATCCCGAGAGTGACCGAAATATCCGCTATTTAATTAAAGGATATCTACAAGAAAAGGATTCCCCAAAGAAAAAATCAGAGGAAG
>JAZDKH010000412.1:0-4528 GCA_043803325.1 Methanobacteriota archaeon
GGATTAATACATCGATTAAAGCTGACGGAGACTGGTTAGAGTTTAGGGACGCTCTCAATGACATAGGGATTAGAGTAAGCAATGCGGTAGGTCTTATCAATAACCAGCTTACTGATCTCTCTTCTAATACGAAAGAAGCAACATCCAGAAACGAAGAGGTTGCAGCAGGTACCCAGCAGGTAGCACAAATAACAAGGGGGGTCAGCAGAAATGCCGAAGTGGGTAATGATGGGATAACTCAGATTCTTAAGGCTATGCAAGATCTGAACACCACCGTTGGTGAAGTATCCCGGCGGGCAGAGCAGGTGTCATCAATTGCTGTTCAGGCAAATGAGTTCTCTAAGGACGGTATCGATCTTGCGAAAAAGTCAGAATCTTCGATGACTGAGATCACCCGTTCCTCGGGTGAGGTGGACTTGATTGTTAAAGAGATCAATGCACAGATGGAAGAGATCGGAAAGATTGTCCGGCTGATCTCTGATATCGCAAATCAAACAAACCTACTTGCCCTCAATGCAGCTATCGAAGCTGCCCGGGCAGGGGATGCGGGTCGTGGATTTGCCGTGGTAGCGGCAGAAGTCAAATCTCTTGCCCAGGATTCCCGCAAGTCAGCAGAAAATATTGCCGATATGATCTCTACTCTGCAGGATAAGGCACAAAAGGCTACTATTGCCATGGCACATTCAGGAGAAGTGGTTGCAGAAGGGAGTAAATCCCTTATCGAGACCCTGGGTGCATTTAATCAGATTGCCTCTTCGATTGAAGATATCACGAGAAACACAATGGATGTCGCATCTGCATCTGAAGAGCAGGCGGCTTCGGTTGAAGAGGTGACTGCGAGTATTCATGAGGTATCAGTTCTCATCGTGAACACCGCAAAGGAAGCCGGGGATGCGGCAGCAGCAACTGACAAGGCATCTGCTTCGGTTGAACAGATCAGTAAGGTTATCACCAATATGAATAGTATCGTAGAATCCGTCGCTCATGAGATGTCCAAATTTGTGGTGTAATCAATCATGAATAATACTACACTTACTCAAGCGAGAAGTAACGCCGAGGCTAAAGGCAATGAAGTCCAGGTGGTGGAGTTTATCCTGGGGGAGAATAAATTTGGGTGGTGATCCTGAATCATTGTACTGAGTACTGAATGGAAATCCTAAATTACCCAATATAAAAACCTGTTTCGTGATAGATGAGAATCATAAACTCCAAATGATCTGTTGCAAAATAATAGTTCAATGATCTTATATCACTACCGGATTATGGAACAGGTGCATAATAATACCTCCTCGGGTGAGAACAGAGATATAAAAATCTGCACCATGAGATAGTACTTACCAGGAAATAACCTAAAAATAATATTTCTCGAATCACGATCTGAGTCACCTAAAACCTCTTCCGGAATTGTTCGGACTTGAAGTTGGATCGATATCTCAATGCCAGATATCAGGGGAGAGATGCAGTTTCTCAAAAGGGGGAATCTCCCCTTTTCTGATATTTAAATTTATAATTATGTGAATGGGAACGCTCCCCATTACCGGAGACATACAATTACTCCTCTCTCATCCGATATTTCCCCTGAGGAATCAAGATTTCAAATCTGACTCCCTGACCAGGCTTACCCGTTTCTTGTATCTTTATCCCGGTTATAGATAGTATTTCACGGGAAAGGAATAGCCCTAGTCCGGTATGTTTTCCAAAACCTCTTCGAAAAAGTTGTTTTTTATCCTCATCAGATATTCCAACACCGTCATCTTCATAGATGATCATCCCTCCGCTCTCTGTTTCCTGAAATGAAAACACTATCCGGGTGATCTCTTCTCCATGACGGAGTGAGTTCTCCATGAGGTTATAGAATACTTTCTGGATAAGATGGTCTGCATATATTTCCAGATCTAAGAAGGACACATCAACAGGAATATCAATAATCCTCAGTTCAATTACAGAGGTCCTGATATATTCATCTACCTGTTGCCATGCAGGAGCTTCTATCCCAATGTCCTGATAATATTTTGTAAAAGTAATCTGATTTTCTATTGCTTCTGCCGCCTTATCCTCCTTCTCCATATATTCAAGGATTTCCGGGTTTTTCTCATCTTCTTTTGATAATTCAAGATAGTTACGAAGCACCATGAGCTGGTTCAGAATATCATGTCTCGTGATTGATGAGAGCATATTAAGTTTTTTATTCCCACTTTCCAAAGCATTATGAGAATCCTGCAATTGTGTATTTTGAATTTGTAAGTTATTTTGCAGGATTATCATTCTATCTGTTATGCTACCAATTATTATCGCAACCAGGCAGAGCATTATTGCTCTGAAGCCAGAAGAGATGGACAATGAATAAGGGGGAGGAATTTCCATTCCCAGATATAGGATACTAAAAAAGAGAGCAATCCAGATAGCTTTCTTCTGGTACCAAAGTCCAGCAAAAACGATGATAATATAAAAAAAATGGGTATACGCAGCTGAAATGTTTTTAAAGTAATGAATATTTATTTGCAGTAAAAGACCAAAAAAAAAGAGAAAAATGAGAATAGAAGGTCGTGGGCGGGTGAGTTGGTCCCAGAAAGATGTGATATTTTTTTCACCAGAATCCAGTATTTCTGTTATCGTGTCCATCTCCTAAAATTGATAAATATTTAATTATTCATATACATAATTTTATTTGTAACTAATGATTTCGACTTGGATAACATAATTTCTATGACTCCCGACACCCGGTATTTGTTGAAGACCTTTTGAGGGTGTTACCAGCGGCACTCGCATCTGCCTGACCTCTTGTAAACGTTTTATCGCTGGTTTATCATAGCTGAGGAATCATTCTTTCCCTGGACTTATTTCTTAGAAAAACATTTTTTTAATAAATTTCGCACTTGATCAACTGATCGTACACTATACTGGGCTAGTGAGGGATTACAACCGACTTTTATCGTATATGCATATGAGGAAAGAACGAAAAAAATATCTTCATCTGTCTGATCATCACCAACTGCAAAAATGAAATCACATACTTTGTCTTTCATCCATCTCTGAACTGCGATTCCCTTATTAATTTCAGAATTCTTTATTTCAAGAACTTTATTCCCTTCCAATAGATTGAGGTTGAGATTTTTCGTCCTGAGAATAAGATCTTCTCTGAGTTCAATAGCTCGGATTCCGGCTAAACCTGGATCTGAATTTCTAAAATGCCATGCAAGAGAGTATTCCTTCTCCTCAACAAATGATCCCGGTGTTCTGTCCACATGAACTTCAAGGATTGGCCTTATCTCATCTTTCCAGTCTCCAGAGACTGAAATATTCATCTCCCAATCCTTTCCTGGTTCTTTAATCCAGATCCCGTGTTCTGAAATAAGTCCGATTGGTAATGCGCCGAACCATGCGTCAAGAATCTGCCGATCCCGGCCACTAATTATTACCACATGGTTTCGTGGATCCCTGATCATATCTTCCAGAATCTGGTAAATCTCAGTATCTGGTTGTGCCAATTCAGGGGTTTTAGCCAGGGGAACCAGGGTCCCATCATAATCAAGGAAAAGAATTCTGGAACTTGCATTATCATAATCCTTGCATAAGCGGGAGATGGAATTTGTATCCATCCAGGTCGCAGATAACAGATCCTGGTATTTTTTATTCTTATCGAGCACTTCAAGGAAATCTGAAGTCCATCTTTTCAGATCATATCTGCGAAGTCTTTTTTGCATCGTTAATAACCGTTTTTTCTTCTCCTCCTCAGAAAGCATAAGACCTTCATAGATAGCTGTGGAGAACTCCCTGATATCATTTGGATTAACAAGAATTGCTTCACCAAGTTCTTTGGCTGCACCGGCAAACTCACTCAAAACAAGCATCCCTGATACATTCACTTTTGTTGCTAAGTATTCTTTGGCCATCAGGTTCATTCCATCCCGGAGTGGAGTAATCAATGCAAGATCTGCGAGATTATATATTGCAATCAGTCGATTGAACGGGATAAAGGTATACATATATCTGACCGGAGTCCAGCTCATAGTTCCATACATCCCATTAATCTTTCCTACCAGATGATCGACTTCATGTTTGAGATCTGCATATTGATCTATCTGAGTGCGGGAAGGAACTGCAACAAGGATTAAGGTGACCTCACCCTGCAATTCTGCATGCTCTTTAAGGAGCATTTCAAAAGCTCGAAGACGAAGAGGTACTCCTTTTGTATAATCCAGTCGGTCGATTGAGAGGATTATTTTCCCTTTCGTGATATCCTTACGGATTTTTGCAATCTCTTTTTTGACCTGAGGTTTTTCTGTGGCATCAGCAAATTTCTGATAATCGATACCCATGGGAAATGTATCAACTTTTACGACCCGGGTTCCGGCCTTAATCCGCATCATTTCATGTTCATATCCTAAAATTCTCCGGATATTGTTCAGAAAATAATTCAGATATTCAAATGTATGGAATCCTATGAGGTCTGCCCCGACAAGACCGGATAAAATCTCTTTCCCCCAGGGTATCAACCTGAATAGTTCAAATGGCGGGAATGGTATAT
>JAZDKH010000413.1:0-2634 GCA_043803325.1 Methanobacteriota archaeon
TCCGGATGAAATGATCTTCATTCCTCGTATCACATCCGGACATTGAGAGAACTTATTCAGGGGAGAAGAGCATATGAGGGTATATCAAAAGGAGATCTGTCAGATGAAGAGATATCAATTTACCACCCTCATATGGGAAGAAGACGGGGTGTACGTTTCAAAATGTATGGAGATTGAGCTTTCATCCTGTGGTGATACTCCAAAAGAAGCACTTGAAAACCTGCGTGAAGCGATCGTTCTCTGGCTCAAGAATGCCGAACTTCTGGGACTTTTATCTGATGCTCTTCCCTCAATAACCTCGTCAGAAAAATTTACTTCAACCATCGAGGTTGAGGCTGCGTGAAATTACCGCAGGTCTCCTCTAATACTCTTATTAAAAAGTTCAAACATATTGGGTATCTGGATGCTCCATTCCAGGGTAAGGGGAGTCATGTAGCCCTCTATAAGGACGCTGACGGTACCAAACTGCTGGTCATCATTCCGAAGCGTGATCCGATTCCGATTGGAACCCTGATGTCAATTATGAAACAAGCCCGGATGGAACGGGATGAATTTTATCTTTTTCTCGCCAGCTGATCGGACCCTTGCCTGTGAGGGATGATGGCGTCAGTTCTCTCTACAAATATCATATTCCGGAGTCTGCAGGATTCCCTGAACTATGTGAAAGTCCGATATCACGTGGATAAACTTGCCCTTTTTGGTTCCCACGCTCGTGGTGATGCCCGTGAGGACAGCGATATCGGCATCCTGGTGCTGATATCCAAGGGGTGGTCTGAAACTCTCCATCGAGGATGTATTTGGCAGGCCGGTAGATGTTGTTCCAAGAAGGTCAATTCGTGAGGAGCTTAGGGAAGCAATCCTTGCAGATGCGATTGATATATGAGAAACCGGGCCGTGTGTCTTCGATTTGTTGAGATCAACAAACGATCCCTGTTATGATACCAGGAACCACATGTTTTCATTAAGGTATTTGATGGGTACGCTTTTTGAAAAATTCAGGATTTATAAGGTATGGCTCATTTCCGGCCATGGGGAGCAATAATCAGTTCCACCTGTTCAGCGAGTTCAGGTATCCTCTCAGTAGCCGTGATAAAGACAAATGCAAGGTCGATTCCAAAATATTGATGTATTAACATATTTCTCATTCCGATGATCTTTCTCCATGGAATATCTGGATGTTCAGCCCTTGTTTCAGATGAAAAATGGGTTCCCGCTTCACCGATTATTGATATCTGTCTGATCACTGCATCCTGGAGCATGGATGAAGCCATGAAGGTCTCTTCATCAACCCCCTGCATGTAATCCATAATTTTATGGCATGCATCACGAATATGGAAGAGGTAAATACTCTCATTCTTCAGAGTAAATCACCACAGCCTCATCTTTAATCCTGTCTTTCAGGTACGGACTGATCGCTCCCTCGCTGAGCAGATCAACCTGGATACCCAGGGCATCTATCAGGTCTTCCCTCATCCCTCCCATATCAAAGAGGTCTTTTCGGGAATGAAATGAAACGATGAGATCGAGATCACTCTCTGGTGTCGAGTTCCCGGTTGCATAACTTCCAAAAACAAGGATTTGGGAAACACCATGAGGTAACAGGGTGTGAATAACCGTGTCTCTGATTGGCGGGGGGATGAGTGAAGAAGTATCAGAAATCGTACTCATTAGTTTTCTCCGGTTCATCATGGATAGATATTTGGGGTCCGGTAAAACCAGGTAATTCAGGGATGATCACCTGGCCGGATGATTATGTTATGCTCTAGTTCATACGTTAGTCTCTTAAGTTCTTATTCCTTAACCCTGTTCTTCCCGTATACGATCTCACGTGAAGAAAGGGGACTGGAGCACGGTTTGCTCTGGCATATTCAGTATTTTTCGTTTCCAAAAATAGATGCAGCTGCCTAAGAGCATCTCAGAAGTAGAACCAGTAACTATTCAGTTACTCATCATTTGGTTCATCGGATTCTATATGCTTATATGTAATGCATCATTCTGGCTCATTTGTATGCGTCATGAGGAAGGTAACTGGTTAACAATTGATAACACAGTAAGGCAAATAACAGGTCAGATGATCTAGAGTAAATCAGGAAATCCCCGGATGAAAAAAATGGGGGAAACTCTGGATCAAATATAACGTATATACAACGTAAAGCAAATGTAAGTGATTGTAATACAAATTTGAGCCCGGCGTGTGGTTTTTTAATATGGGTACTGACTCTTTTAGGACCAATTGGATCAGGGGGTGAGTAGAGGATTCTTTCTAATCTTTGTGATCTGTACGGAGAGATCGACGGTCTCCAGATGACATGCCGGAAGGAGAAGTCGATCATCGATCGTCGAATCAACTGGCTGCACCAGATGAATGCCCTAGTTGATCAGCTGGAGAAGACCTGTGAGGAGATGCAGTATGTCATTGATGATCAGCCACCGGTGCCTGTGCCGCATGAAATCCAGGAGCGGGCTCGCCGTATTTCATCCGGGATTAAAGCCCAACTTTGCCACCTGTCCCCAGGCCGTATAACGGCACATATATGTCTGAATTGATATGGATAAATCATATCGAATATTATCAGACCATTTTTTGTTAGAACCGATAATCAGCCTAGATGATCTAATGAAGATACGATCAAT
>JAZDKH010000414.1:0-10363 GCA_043803325.1 Methanobacteriota archaeon
CAATCGAAAGACGTTTTCTGCATATCGGGCGTGAAGTGGATATCCCCGGAATGCTGGTTCCGGAATGGTATATCAGGTATCTTGAGACCGGTAACTGCGGCCCCCTCGTCCCGATAGTTAAGCACAACCAACAGGACATAGCAAGTCTTGTCCACCTGCTGAATCTGCTCCGGAGAAAAGCTCGTGAGTGTTGTTGATTTTCTCGACCTCATCGTAGAAAATTCCCGGTTTTCCAAATATATATCCCATATTCAAAAAATTCCCGGTCATGAGGCCATATATGCTGATCCAGCAGAACCACTTCCAGAATCAGTATACAAGTATCTGAACCAGTCTGATATCAGACTCTATTCTCACCAGTCAGAAGCCATTGACGCGGTGGCAAGAGGACAGGATGTCATCCTCTGTACCCCGACTGCATCCGGGAAAACTCTCTCATTCCTCCTCCCCCTCTGCAGGATGCGAACAGAAGAACCCGGGGCTACGGCACTTGCAATCTACCCGGCAAAAGCGCTCACCAGGGATCAACTTGCAGCTGCAAAGGCACTAGAGGAGGCAACTGGCATTTCCTTAAGCCCTGCTATATATGACGGTGATACACCCCGTCATGATCGGCCAGGGATCCGGAGTAAAGCAGGCCTTATTCTGACCAATCCATATGAGATCCATCACATACTTCCCTGGCATCATCAATGGTCAACATTCTTTTCCCACCTCAGATACATCATCATCGATGAGGCGCACCAGTACCGTGGGGTGTTTGGCAGCCATATGGCACTCTTAATCAGGAGACTGCTTCGGATCTGTGCACATTATGGATCACACCCAATCTTCTTCCTCTCATCAGCAACGCTTGCAAATCCTGAACTCTTTGCTCATGAACTGACCGGACGCAATGTTAAGATCATCAGTGAATCAGGATCTCCGACCGGGGTGAGGTACTTCATCCTGTACAATCCGTATATCAGTGGTCAGACTGAACGATCGGTATATACCGAGAGTGCAACCCTGCTCGCTGCCCTGATAGAGACGGATCTGCAGACCCTCTGTTTCACCGGCTCACGTCGGATGACCGAGGTGGTTGCAGAATGGACAAAGGAACGACTGAATGAGGGGGGGGCTGAGTTAGCTGGAAAGGTGGCTGCATACCGGGCAGGGTATCTTCCGGAGGAGCGGCGAAACATTGAGCAACAGCTGAAAAACGGCACTCTGAAAGGAATTGTCTCAACGAATGCCTTAGAGCTCGGTATCGATATCGGCTCACTCGACGCAGTATTAATGATCGGATACCCGGGGACGATGATGTCAATATGGCAACAGACTGGTAGGGCAGGGAGAGGAATCGGGCCTTCACTAGCCGTTTTAGTGAGTTTTCAAAACCCCCTCGATCAATATTTCATGGATCACCCTGATGAGTTTTTTGGCAGATCCCATGAACATGCAATCATCACCACCAAAAATCCGTATATCGTCTCCGGGCAGATCCTCTGCGCTGCAGCAGAACTTCCCGTAGACCCGCAGCGGGATCTCTGTTGGTTTGGAGAAAATCTCTCTGATCACCTTGAATCACTTGCTGCTACCCAGGTACTGACTCATACGACACGGGGATATGTGTACTCAGGGAGGAAACGAGCGGTGGAATTGGTATCCCTCTCAGGAATAGGGCAAACCTGGACGGTTGAGGTGCGGGGGAGAGTACTTGAGACCGTTGATCTTGGCCAGGCCTGTCGCGAAGCCCATCAGGGTGCGGTCATCATCCATCAGGGCGGTAAATACCTGGTCGATCGATGGGATCATGAGCGCCATCGGATACTTGCAAGTGCAGCAGATGTTGAGTATTATACCAAACCCAATCAGCAGACAACCGTGAGTATCATTGGAGAGTCGACATCCCAAAGGATTCATGGGGCAACCCTTCATCTCGGGGAGGTCAGAGTGTCAGAACAATGCAGTGGGTACCGCAAGATTATCAGGCAGACCACTATCGCGACCGAACAACTCTCCCTCCCTCCGATAACCTTTACGACGATAGCGATTTGGGTAGTCTTTGACCCTTCAGTTATCAACAAGGTTACCGAAGAACAAATGGACCTCCCTGGCGCTCTGCATGGTGCAGAACATGCATTAATCGCGATGACTCCGTTCTTTGTGCTCTGTGACCGCTGGGACCTCGGGGGGCTTTCTACCGCAATTGATCATCAGACCGGTGGTGCCACCATCTATGTATATGACGGGTATGAGGGGGGAGTCGGTCTTGCTGAACGGGCCTATGATCTCTTCCCAGATATCTGCCGCATCGCCTCAGAGATGGTGCAGACATGTCGATGCAATACCGGATGCCCGGCATGTATTCACTCGCCAAAATGTGGTAATGATAATCAGCCGCTTGATAAGCCAGGGACAATAACACTCCTGAAGAATCTGATCGGGGACTAGGATATCGGATATTACAAAGAGTAGTGACTCAGAGAGCTCCACAAAACAGGAAATCTCTGTTCAAAATTGATAGGCGAAAAAATGTACAGATTCTAAAATTATTTTTCGGCTTTTGGTGACTGTTTGCAGGCAACCTGGCGCTGCTTATAATGTTCAGCGATCTTTTTTATATGCGCAATCTTATCCATATCATGCCCATATAAGGCGTACCCCCGTTTATCGACACATATAATTTTATACGCCTGTTTGAGAACATCCGGAACCTTCTGCGTCGGAATTCGACTCATATTCATAAAGTTCTCAATCTGCACCTGGAATTGTTTTTGAAGAAGAGCCCGCATCTCGGTGATCATCAATTTGAACTCCCTGATATCCTCCATATTCCAGGTTTTTATCTTTTCTTCGAGCCCTTCGATATGACTAATCGCCTCTTTACTGTTCTCGATGTGCTCATCTACAGCCTGGGAGAGAGCCTGCTCTGCCATATCTGCGCTATTGACATAGTCATCATCCATGGCAAATCCTCCTTGGGCACATGATGAAGATATTATTTCTCATTCAGGGCACTTCAATTTTATTCCAGATCCAATATTTCCAACCAGATTCAACAAGACCCAAACAATGGCAAACTCATATAACTCCTGTCGATGATATGCGAAATGAGGTTTTTACCAGCCTGGGTAACCGGCTGGGTCATCTCCTCCCCGATCTCAACAGTGCCAGGCTGGATACCAATGATGATAATTTGCCCGCAATATGGTGATACAACATCACATAGCGCATCAAGCGGAAGCTGATGAGTACCAATTCCGGCATCGACAACCCGATCCTGCGGAATGATTCGGATACTCCCCGGTGTTAGATTCATCTGTGCAGCATCCACAAGAAGAAGAATATCTGGGCGGACTTCACGAATCAGTCGGGTAAAGTTTTCAGGCACGGTTCCCGCAATTACCGATTGCCAGTCCGGGTGATGCAGCCGATCAGCAACCAGGCATCCTATCCCATCATCAGCGAGGAGATCATTCCCAATACCGAGCAGAAGATGCATGCCTTTTTCTTCTCATGCCTACCGGATAAAAACACCGGCCGTGCCAAACCCTACATGATTATATATACCCTCTCTACAGACGAGAATACAATGGATTCCGACAATCTTGAACAACTCGTAGATATTCCGTATCCACAGCATCCACATTGTGCTACGGTCCTTGTTCTTGATACCTCAACTTCGATGAAGGGAGGGAAGATCTCTGAATTAAATGAAGGGCTCAAGATCCTTGCTGATGAACTTCTCGATGATGATCTGGCTGCAAAAAGGATTGACCTTGCTATCATAACTTTTGGCAGGACCGTAGAGATTGTGCAACCATTCACCGGAATAACCAAGTTTGAGCCTCCAGAACTCGAAGCAGGAGGATATACCCCGATGGGTGCTGCAATTCTGGAGGCAGCACGGCTCATTGAGCAGCGGAAGTCTGAATACCGGGAGACCGGGGTAGACTACTACCGGCCATGGATATTTCTCATTACTGATGGGCAGCCCACAGACATGACACGGGGGGACGCACGATGGCAGGAAGTGACCGGAGTTATCCATGCAGGAGAAGCGGAACGTAAGTTCCTTTTCTGGGCACTCGGAGTGGATCAGGCAAATATGGCAATCCTGCGCGACCTCTCCCCCCCGAACCGGACTCCACTCCAGCTGAAAGAGGCTCGCTGGTCAGAGATGTTTCTCTGGCTTTCACGAAGTCCGGCAAAGATCTCTGACTCTCGTATTGGTGATCAGATAAATCTTGAAAATCCCACAGGTCCTGATGGGTGGGGCGTAATTCCGCTCTAATAACTGATGTCCAGAAAGAGTATCCCAAATCTGTCTGGAGATAATTCAGGACAGATTGTCGTTACCGGTGCGTGTATCCAAGGGGAACGGCATGCAAAAACGGGGCAGCCATGCCAGGATGCATTCTTCTGGAGCCTGATCCCTGATCATGGGGTAGTAATAGCGATAGCAGATGGCCTGTCCAGTGTAACCCATGCAGAGACCGGCGCACGTATCGCGGTAGAAACAGCGTGTCAAGCTGTCATTTCAGTGTATAACACCCAGACAGTGCCTGAAGATCAGAAGGTTCTGATGAAGGATGCCTTCACCAAGGCCCATGCAGCAGTTATCAGTGAAGCAGATAGTGCGGGTTTGAACCCGGCCCATTATGGGTCAACCCTGATCACCGCTATATTCTGCAATGGAAATCTGACGGTCGGCCATATCGGAGATGGTATCGTTGCAGGGATGCGGGGGGGTAAGACCCTTATTATATCAGAACCTGGTCAGAGCGAGTATGCAAACGAGACCAACTGCCTGGTGCAGTCAGATTGGGATACGCAACTACGGATACGTGAGTCCTCCCATATCGAGGCTGTTATTCTTGCGACTGACGGATGTCAGGGTGCTGTTGCCACCCGTCAACTCGGAAATCTCCAGCCTTATGATCCTTTTCTTCTCCCCCTGGTATCGTTCATCAGAAAGAGGACCCTCAATGGGCAAGATCCGGTATCTGACATCACAGGTCTTCTGACTTTAACGCGGATGCTGGAACTCTCCGGGGATGACAAAACCCTCGTGATTCTGCTCGGGCCAGTCCCGGCATCATAATTGGTTCACAACCTCATGGCTGCCCTCTTCTCCGGAGATCGACAACCCCGACTCCGTATTGACCGTGATCGGATTCCTGTTCCGGGAGGGAGCAGCCCTCGCACCGAGATAATCACAGTCATGAATGAAGGGGGAGGCATCCTCAAAGGAACGATCATTACAGATGTTCCCTGGATAACGATCCCAAATCTGAAGTTAGAGACACCATTCATTCTGCCACTTCGGATAGAGATCACCCCTGAAAAGATCCCGCCCGGAGCCCGGATGAAAGGGACGGTGACAATAGTCACAAACGGGGGGTCTGCACAGATAGTTGTTGAGTACATCCCTCATCCGGAGCCAAAACCCATCCTCGCCCTGGATGAACGACAACTCCAGTTCTGTAACCTGCGAAAGGGAGAAGATGTCACTGCAGATCTTATCGTGAGAAACATCGGCACCGGTGTTTTGAGCGGGACAGCCGAGTCTGAATCAGACTGGATAGAGGTGAAAAACCGGACAATATGGACCAGGAATATGCAGGCGATACCTGTCGTCATCCATACTGCAGCCACACCCGGAGTCCGTCAACCGGTAGGGAGGATCCGGATCAGAAGTTCTGGTGGAAGTCAGGAAATCACCATCTCAATTCATTTCAGGTCCGGTGCCGGCCCGAAACTTCGCCTTGATCCTCATCGTATTCGGTGTGTATGGGATAAACGGGGCATCATCGAAGAGACCCTGACTATCCATAACGATGGGGAAGGGATTTTGCGGGGAACAATCCCCTCTCCAATCCCCTGGTTAAAGATCATCCCCTCCATCTTCCCGGTAGAGAAGAGTGCCCGGATTCGAATCAGTATAGACACCCGCAAACTCCCTGCAGAAGGAACACTGACCATCCCGGTTTCAATTATTACTAATGCCGGGCGGGATATTCTGACGGTGGAGGTCATTGCAGGAAAGAGAGCCCCGGTGGCGACTCCTCCCAGGAGAGCACGTACTCCCTCCCGAACAATATACCGGAGCCGCCTCATTGCCTATGATCACACGGGTAAAATATACACTCTGACCTCTTCAGGACATTCCGGGGGAGAAGGGGAGATCTATCATCTTGCCAGTGATGGGGAACGGTGCGCCAAGATATTTCACCCGCATCGACGGACCACCGAGACTGAAGAGAAACTCCGGGTAATGATAAGAAATCCACCATCAGGGGATCTAATCCATACCCTGACCTGGCCCGAAGTTCTCCTCTATGACCTCCCTGGAGGAGATCGGGTGATTGGGTATCTGATGAGACGAATTCCAGATACTACGTTCAGATCAGCACACCTCTGGTATGATGAGCCAGAGGCCGGGGATCGAAAAGGAATCATCTGGCGGATTATTCCAGCATTGGCTCTCGCCCGGGTTGTATCAGGTATCCACCGATCAGGTCATTCAATTGGTGATCTTCGTGAAAATAACCTACTGGTGAGTAATAGCGGGGATCTCATTCTGATAGATACCGATTCATTTCAGATCCGGGATCCGGGATCCGGGAGAGTGTTCTGGAGCAGGGTTGGAACCGGCGAGTATCTCCCTCCTGAACATCTTGATGGATCTTTTGCACATGACGGGTGTGACCGGAGAACCGGGGATCATTTCGCCCTGGCAGTGCTGATATTCAGATTTCTGATGGATGGAGTCCACCCATTTCAGGCAAAAGGCCCGCTGGTCAGAGATGCTCCTGCTACCACCGACAAGATACTGCTGGGACATTTCGCATTTGAATCCCGCATTGCCGGGATATCCCCCCCTGATTACGCTCCTTCTTACTCAATTGTGCCAGTCCCGGTGAAAACACTATTCAGAGAAGCCTTTGTCACCGGTCACACCAATCCGAGATCCCGTCCTGATGCAGAAAGGTGGGTGCAGGTGCTCAGTACACTCATCCCAAAAAACCAAATTCAGAAGACGAGGAAGGCGGCCCCGCTGGTTACACCGTCACCAGAGAACAAAAAAACACGGACCCCTATCATCACTGACGGCAATAGAAAAGAGATACTCCCGGGCAGGCGCCTATACCAGGTACCTGGAGGAACCCTCTATGCAACCGGGGAAAAAGGAACATTGATATTTCTCTCTGATACTCCCGCATCCATACCAATCTATCCAGATACACTCCCCACATACCAAATCCCCCCGTCAATCATCCTCCCCAGGCATCCTGTCCTTCACGATGAGACCACCCATATCGGATGGCTGATATCCGGGTTAGATTACGACCAGTATCTTCCGTGGCACATGAACTCAGACCCGGAAAGCAGAAAAAGCTCTGGGAGGGAAACCTTTTCATTCAGACACCGGATCGCCTGCTCCAGAAACCTGATGGCCGCTCTGATATCTATCCACCGCCTGAACCTGCCCCTGCCGTATATTTCTTGTCGGTCGGTGTACGTCGGCCCTGACACTTCAGTCAGGGTACTCTGTATCCCGGGAATCAGGTTGGATGAACCAGAAAAAAAGGCAGACAGACCTCACGATTCTCCGATAATACTTGTCTTCAGGATGCTAATGGATGGGTACCATCCCTATCACGCAATCGGACGCAGGGTGTCCGGATTTAGATCACCAGAAAAAAGAATGAAAGCTGGCATGTATCCATGGTCAGGGATACATCCTGACCTTACTCCCCCTCATTTCGCACCACCAATTAATATACTTCCTGAAGAAATTCAGGATCTTTTTGAGAACGAGTTTGGAGAGAAGGAGAGGAGGGATCAGGGAGATCAGATCGAAGACTATTCCCGGTGGTTTGAAGTTCTTGACAGGGTTTTGAGGAGCATGATATGTTGCCTCACCGATTCTGATCATTGGTACATCCCCGGACTCGGTGGTTGTCCATGGTGCCAACATACCAGAATTAAAGAAGTGAGTGTCGTCCAGGCAGGGATCCGATACCCCCCTGCACCGGAACAGATTCTCCGTCTCCTTTCTTCACTTAGGATCGTAGGATACCTGATGATTCCAGGAAGATATCGGAGACATGAGATCGTTTCCCGACGGATACCCTGCCGATGGGGAGTAATACCACTTCCACCTGAACGGGTCCACAGACTGCTATTATCTCCAGTCCTTGTGGTATACCTTCCATTGGAAGAGAACAGACCCATTCTTCTCATACCCAGGAAAAGATCCTGGATCTCCTGTATAACTCCGGTATCAGTGACATCTCTCTCAAATGTTCCAGGGGAAGAATCTGATGCAGAAGATTTGAACCTATTGTATCTGGATGGAAGATTCCAGACATATTCAGGCCCGGGAATCTCACTGATTGACGAGATGATCCTGACCAGTACCATGGATCGTCTTCGGGGAGAGGGAATTGGTATGCCAAAATGCCAGCGAGGCAACAGGTCGAGGCAACCCTCACTCAGAAGAAGACCGATTCAGATTATGCTGTACCCGATTGACCTCCCGTGGCCCACCGGGGAGATACAATCTCCCTTAAAGAGGGAGGCAGAAAACACGGCCCTGAAGAAAAGAACTAATAAGAAAGGGCAGGGAAAAGGAATTCGCGGACGGCTACAGACATTTTTACGGGATTTTATTGGGGAAGAGACCTGACCTCCCCTGAGGTTCAATTCGGCTCAACATAGGAATTCTGATAGGGTCCTTGTGGCCGAATCAGACTGAGTATTCCATACACGATGAAATAGCATCCAAGGAATGCAACCATGATTCGCATCCCTTCGATAGGTGAGATGACCAAGTACAATCCGACAAATGTCGTCAGAGCTCCTCCAAGGATAGTAAGAATGTGATATAACCGATCTCTAGAGAATGTTGAAGCAAGAACGAGTTGCCCCATACCAAGGAGTATCATCCATAGTCCCATAAGAATCCCCAGGACTGACACGGCTAGTTCAGGGGAGAGCAATGCAGATAGACCGATGAGCGAACCGACAATGCCAAGGACTATCATCAGAAGTGAAATACTGCTCCCCCGCATCATCATACCAAAGACCAGAATAATCATCGAAATTATTAAAACAACGGCAGAGAGGAGGACCCCTATCAAACTGGCTACCAGTGATGAGAAGAGAAGGATAAGGATGCCGATAATAAGGGCACCGACACCTGACCCTTTCCTACTCTGCGGGGAAGATATCCATACCATTTCCATGCAGGGAGATATGACAGACGTCTATTTCTGTGTGACGAATAGAGAGAGATCCATTCGTAGGTATAAAGGGTATTATCAGAGGATGGTGAATATCTGTGAAGAGAAGAGATGAGATGACGCCTGTTGCATCAGATAGAATATTCTTTCAGAGACCTGACCCGACTGAACTCAGAGCAGATGGATACACCCTGGTAGATATGCATGTGCACACCCGGCATTCGGATGCTGCACCCGGGATTCCCGCAATCCTAAATTATATCTGCCAGAAAGGAATTGGGGTAGCCATTACCGATCACAATGAGATCAGTGGGGTGATGGAAGCTGAAGCGAGTCATCCAGAATCATTGATAATTCCAGGGATTGAACTGGATTCTGCAGAAGGTCCGCATATTCTTATCTATTTTTATGAATCAGGTCAACTGGCCGATTTTTTTAGGTTACATATCAGCGATCATCGGTCAGGAAAACAGTATATGGAGAGGTATCTGTCTGTTGACGAGATTCTCACCGCTGCAGATGGGTACTCCTGTATTAAGATAGCGGCTCACCCCTACGGATATTTCGGGCTCAACCGGGGAGTGCTCAAATGTATGGAGCAGAAGGTTATCCCAGATATCACTGGCCGGATAGATGGAATTGAGGTTATTTGTGGGGGGATGAGTGTACGACTCAATAAGCGAGCGGCCAGGTATGCAGATGGTCATACCATCCCCATTACCGGGGGATCAGATGCCCATATCCTCACAGATATCGGAAATGTGGTCACTGCAGTGAAGGCAGATACGGTCGAAGAGTTTCTCAATGGTATTCTCAGGAGAGAAAGCAGAGTCATCGGAACCCCATCTGGTTTCGTATCGCGGGGGACCACCGCCGGAGTTATTGCATATAGTTTTCTCCCATACTCATGCACATTCGCCCAATCCAGATACAGGAGATATTCTACACATCTGAAAGGGGCTATCAACCGATTCAGATACAAGTAAAAAGAGGGTCGCATTTACAAAAATATCGATGAATCACGGGTAATTATGGTTATAGGAATGTAAAATTAAATTATCAATAGTATAATACACCACAATAGGTTTATAGAACCTCTAATCAATCCTATCCTACATCAAAGTGAT
>JAZDKH010000415.1:0-3854 GCA_043803325.1 Methanobacteriota archaeon
TCTCATATCCTCGTATACCGGCCTGGATGAGACTTGGAACCTGATACAGGCCAATGGATGGGACGGCGGTATTGTCGATCAGGAGAAGGTTGAAGGGGGAGAAACACTTTTTGTCTATCGTTTATCCCGCATCTCCTGAACCGGTTGTATGTCTGAAAAGAGAGTTCAGAAGTTATTATGCCCGGAATCCCCTTCTTCCCTGAGGAGAAACACCCCGGCGATGAGCACTGCAAGCATCACCGCGGGTCCGATGATCTCGATTGGCTGGGCAGTTGACACATTAAAGATGATGACATGTCGAATCATACCGGTCAGTCCGGCGATAAGAATTGCTCTGACCGGTACCCGTTTGGTACGCAGGTATACAATCACGGTCTCAAAGAGTTCGACGATGATGACCGTGAGAAGGATCGCTTTTATGATCTGAATGATCCCATCTTCCCAGTTCGGGGTGGTGATCATCGTAATGATATCAAATAAGGTGATCCCAAGTGAGAAGATCGCTGCAATGGTTAGGAAGAAGGCGACGACGATATAAATGATCACCGGCACCACACGCAGGTATTTGATCAGAATGGCGGTCTGAAGTTCGTGGTTGTCAGTCATAGTACTCTGATATAGATATTCTGAAGGTATAGTGTCTTTCTCTCTGGCTACTGCATGTTTGAGTAACGGTGAATGATCTCATCAATACTGCAGTTTTTCAGTTCTATTAATGCGGATATGATGGAATCTGCGAATATCATTGCGGATGTCTCAAAAAGGGTGCCAAGCGGTGTTGATGGATGAGAGAGGGACCGGTGCTCACCTTTGAGCTGACGGAGCTCAAAATGGTCTGACCCGGTATGGGTGCTCTCATCATCGGTTTTAAGATATACGACACAGGTAGCAAGTTCGATCATAGGTGACTCTTTTGTACCGGTGATAAGGCAGAGTGATCCCCCAATCTGACGGGTCGTCTCGCATGCTTCAAGGACAGATTTTGTTTTTCCTGACCCGGAGAAGGCAATCAGAACATCCTTCGTATGAAGTGCCGGGGTGACTGTCTCTCCAATGACATATGCCTTCATTCCAAGGTGCATCAGTCGCATACCAAAGGACTTGGCAACAAAGCCTGATCTCCCTGCCCCGACCACGAATATCCGCTCTGCTCCGTTTATCTCTGAGAGAAAGCAGTCGACCTGGTTTTGATCTATCGCCGTGGCTACTTCTTCGATACGGGAGACCATCATGAGCATCAGGTCACGGAATGAGAGACACGAATCCATGGTGAGTACAGGTACTTTCGGTTTCCTCAAATAGATGGCGGTGGATGGTGGGGATGCCGGGTACCCTGGTCAGTGCCTGAAGAATCTGACGCCGGTAAACACCATCGCAATGTTCAAGCGGTTTGCCTCTGCTATGACTTCATCATCTCTGATGGAACCACCCGGTTGGATGAGAGCAGTTGCCCCGGCCTCTGCTGCGACCTGCAGGGTGTCAGCGAAGGGAAGGAAGGCGTCAGAAGCTACCACGGTGCCTTTCAGTGATTCCAATGCTCGGGAGATGGCAAGTCGAGCTGAGTCGACCCGGTTCATCTGTCCCGCTCCTATTCCGATTGCTTTGGTATTGTCAGCAAATATGATTGCGTTGCTCTTTGTATGTTTACAGACCTTCATGGCGAGGTGCATCGCTGCTTCTTCAGCGGCAGTCGGATCACGATCGGTGACCACGCTCCACTCTTCACGGAATGGGGTTGTTCGCTGAATGAGGGCTCCCCCGTCGATGGTCCGGATCTCGTCCCGCGAGGATTCTGCTGGGAGCGTTAGAACACGCATATTCTCCTTTGTTGCCAGGATTGGGAGAACTTCTGGGGAAAAAGATGGCGCGATGAGGACTTCAATAAAGGTTGATGCGATCTCCTGAGCAAGGTCTTTACCAACTTCCCGGTTGACTGCGACAATTCCTCCATATGCTGAAATCGGGTCTGCATCACGTGCAGCGATATATGCTTCCCTGGCATCTCTCCCGGTTGCCACGCCACAGGGATTATTATGTTTGATGATGACTGCGGCGCACTCAGAAAATTCTCTGAGCAGGCCTACCGCGGCGTCAAGGTCCAGGTAGTTATTGTATGACATCGCCTTCCCCTGAACCGGAACTGCTCCTGCGATACCAGATTCTCCATATACTGCTGCTTCCTGGTGGGGGTTCTCACCATATCTGAGTGCCCGTCCGTTCCGGAGTTGCACGGAGAGGACATCCGGAAATCCGTCTTCAAGGCTTTGGAGATGGTTGCTTATTGCTCCGTCATATGCTGCCATCCGGGCAAACACCTTGCGAGCAAGAGAGAGTCGCTCATCATATCCGATCTCTTTCCCTGCTCTTATGGCTGTGATGAGGGCAGGATAGTCAGACGGGTCAGTGATCACAACCACATCGCGATAATTTTTTGCCGCTGCCCGGATCATGGCAGGTCCACCGATATCGATGAATTCGATCAGTTCTTCGAGGGGAAGCGCCTGTTTTACCATTTCCTCGAAAGGGTAGAGGTTGACGACGAGGAGATCAATCGGGTTGATATTGTTCTGCTCCATCTCGGCATCATCTTTTCCGCGTCTGCCGAGGAGTCCTCCATGGATCCGGGGGTGCAGGGTCTTGACGCGGCCGTCCATCATCTCAGGGTGGCCGGTATAGGCGGAGACTTCGATGATTGGGACTCCAGCCTTCTCCAGGGTCTTCGCGGTTCCTCCGGAACTCAGAATCTCAATACCGGCGTCTGCGAGGGTTTTTGCCAGTTCGATGATTCCGTCTTTATTCCAGACCGAGAGGAGTGCTCGTTTCATGAGAATACTTAGGGATCTACTCAGTAATGAGGGTGATGTCTTCCCCGAGTATTTCGATCCGACTGCTGCACAAAAAAAAGGTTTTTCAGTGATCTATTTACTCTCTGCGCCGGGATGCGATACCTAATCCCATCACAATAGCCGCCAGGACGATAACCGGAGGCAGAGGGGAAGCCTTGGTCGGTGATGCCGCAGGTGATGAGCCTGAACCCGGTGGTCGTGGGAGGGGGGTCCGGGTGGGTTTCAGGGTAATTATCTGGGTCGGTTCTTCAGTCGGCTCCGGGGTGGACTCTACCGTTTCCTGGGTTGTTGGGATTGTAGTCATCTCAACGGTTTCGGTCTCAGTGGGTGTGGGGGTAGCATTCACTTTCTTCCCAACTTTTCCCTCTGGTGTCGGCTCTCCGGACACCTCTGGCGTTGGTTCTTCAGTCGGTTCACCCGTCGACTTAACTTTTTTACTGGTCTTCTCTTCAGGGGTCTCTGTTGGAGTTATCTTTTCGGTACTTTCTGCAGTGAGTTCACCCTTCTTTGAATCACTGGTCTTTTCTGGTTTTATCGTCTCTGTCTTGCCAGGCTTAACTTCTGTCTTTCCGAGTGTATAGGTCCGTTTCTCGGTATAGGTTGCTCCGCTCTCAGGGTTGTTCTCGTTGATCTGATTGACATTGGTAATGGCTGAAAGGGTATATTCTCCATCTGGGAACTCCTTGGAATCAGCAGTATCCCAGACTGCACCAGTATCGTAAGGGGTGGTATATACGTATATCTTATCTAAGTTGAACTCACTCGTTCTGGTTGATGTGAGGGTGTGGTAAATAGTTTCGTTCGGGCCGGTCAGATTCAGGGTGACGATGGCACCTGATGATCCCGGTCGTTGACTCAAACCTGCCAGATTGGTTGATATCTGAAATGATACCAGATTTCCACGCTTAATTGAGTCCGGCTCAGTATCAATACCGTTCTCCATAAGATCAACCTTAAGGAACGGATCTTCAACTTTAAATGCCGATTTCTTTCCGATTAAACCATACC
>JAZDKH010000416.1:0-4671 GCA_043803325.1 Methanobacteriota archaeon
TCTCTCACCGCTGCCTCAAAGATTTCCTGCTCCATGGAGGATGAAATTACAAACTCCGATGACTCATCTTTTAGGATGCTCTTTTCTTGGGCATCAGGAGATATCTGGAGGACCCGGGAGGCAAGGGTGGTAACTTCCGAGACAGCCTCTGAGTAAACCGTGAATAAATCATCTTCAGGTTTTATCGTAGAAGTTACAAATATAGTGCAGCTTCCTGCCTGATGATCGAGCACAACCCCTGAGGTCGTTATCATAAATCTTCCAATCGGGCAATGTTCTGCTTTTCCTGCATTGAGGTACCCATGGTTCAGAGATGAAACCATATCATAGGAGCAGTACCCAATGAGCCCTCCTGCAAACCCTGCCGGTACTCTTCCTGTTAATTGCCGTTCAGCCAGGAATGCCCGCAGTTGCTCAATAGGTCCGGTCAGCGTATCTTTGCCTTCATCCAGAGTGATTATATCAGTGATTCCAGTCCCGATGATTGAGCGGACAGCTCGTCGGGGAACCCCTTCCATTGACTCTAGGAGAAATCCCTGTGAGGTTCTGAGATGCTTATACAGGGTAGCAGGGGAGGCATCCGGTACCGGGAATGTGATGGTAATCGGCACAAGGCCAGGCATGGTTTTAAGATTCCTGCATATCAGGGAGAAATCCTGATACGACAGATCCGGTGGCGGACAGTTCCCCGTCACCGCGAACTCCAGTCCACCGGCATCACCTTTTTCATTGTAATGGTTTCCAGATTCATGTACTACAATGTTTAATTTTGTACATATTTATACATTGGTGAACATAGCAGTCTGTAGGTTGGCACAGGTAATAATTTAACGACCAGGAGTATTGTTCGATAAATATCATCGTACATATATATTCACCTGGAAAATGGCCGAAATTACTTCGATCACAGCGATTCTATATTGAGAAATATGAAACAATTTTTGAGAACTTTAGAAATTTATTAATACTATGTACACTTATTTAGAATGTGACCTTCAAATCTTATCAACATTTGTGGGCATGTAATGTAAATAAAATTCGATATGCCTTAGGGCGCCCTTAATATTCGAATTCGACAGAGCGGGCATGTGTTGTTCTTGAAGGTATCCGGTTCTTTTCACCGATAATAATGACAGGGTGTTGATTGATGGAACATAAAAAAATAGCATTCTTCTGCTGGGAATCTCTTTATACCGATAGGGTTGGAGGGCTTGCGAACGCTGCGACATATCTCGCTCAGGAACTTGCAAAGAAGAATGAGGTACATTTCTTCACCAGAGGAGATGGTGACTTCACCTTCGGCGGGGTTCATTACCATACAGTTCGCCCGGATGGGTCGAATGTGGTGGATTATTGCGGAAAGATGAGTCATCAGATGGTAGGAAAATTCCAGGAGTTTGATAATCCACAATTTGACATCCTCCATTTTCATGACTGGCACGTGACTGAAGCTCTCCACCTTCTTCAGAATAGAAATACCGTTTTCACCTACCATTCAACTGAATATGGCAGGAATGGAAATCAACATGGGAACTGGTGGGAGTATCAGGAGATTTCGGGCAAAGAATGGTATGCAGGCCTTATCGCGAAGCAGGTTACTGCAGTGTCCGGGGTTCTTAAAGACGAAGTCCAACAGTTGTATAATGTTCCTGACTGGAAAATTCAGGTATTTCCTAATGGCGTAGTGGCTGAGCAGTTCGATGTCATGCTTGACCAGGGTGAGGTGAAGCAGGAACTAGGTATTCATCCCTATGCACCGACCTTACTCTTCATTGGGAGGATGTGTATTCAAAAGGGACCTGATCTTCTCCTTGAAGCACTCGTACAAGTGAAGAATCGATTCTGGGGAGTTGAGGCGATCATGGCTGGAGATGGTGGCATGAGACCGTGGCTTCAGGAACGATCATCTGCTTTGGGACTCCCGGTCCGGTTTCCCGGCTATATCTCGGATTCACAATATGTCAGACTGCTGACTGCTGCAGATCTCGTCGTAATACCAAGTAGAAACGAACCCTTTGGCATTGTCCTGCCAGAAGCCTGGAGTGCCGGGAATCCGGTTGTCGCCTGTGATGTCGGAGGACTGCATGAGAATATTGAATCATACCGGGATGGAATCAGGACAGAGATCTCAGCAGACAGTATTGCATCAGGGATCTGTGAGGCCCTTGATAATATTGATCGATCCCGGAGCTGGGGACGAAGTGGCAGGGCAAAGGTGTATCGGGATTTCCAGTGGAATGGGATAGCAACCAGGTATGATCAGATGTACCAGGGGATTGGATCGTAATTCATTGTATATTCGGGTACTATATCCATTAGGCTGAAATATCTATTTTTGGCTGGGATGCCGGTTTAATCTGGGCATATTGAATTTATTCAGGAATTCGAGATTCTTCATTGTCGGAGCGTAGATCCGATGAGAGAGAGAGCCTCACCTCATCTGGAATGCCGGGAGAGATAGTACTCCTCTATCCTCCCCAATATCGCAAGTACTGCCGGTATGATGAGGATCGCTCCGATCAACGAGAATAATACCGCAATAACAGTCATAATCCCAAAATTGGAAATGATGGGGAAGGATGAGAGCAGAAGGGCAGAGAATCCAAATGCGGTTACCAGTCCGGAGACGGTGATCGAAGCCCCTATCTTTTGTACACTATTCTGTATAGCCTCAATCAGGTCTGGTGTAGTCTTCCTCTCTTCCAAATAGCGTTCCATCATCAGGATGGTGTACTCGGAAGAGACCCCGATGGTGATAGCACCGAGTGAAGCGGTGATGAAGGTATAATTGATCGAGAAGATCCACATCACCACCGCGTTCCATCCGACGACACAGATGATGGGGATCATCGGGGCGATCGAGACGAAATGCCGGTATGCAACAATGAGGAAGAGCAAGATCATCAGGAATGCCAGATTCGTCATGAGTGGTTTGTACTTCACGATATCATCGAGCGTTATTGCATTGAGTTCAAACATCCCGCTTGTCCGGGCAGAAAGACCTGGTGGAGGTTCTGCCCATCCTACATTATCGATAATTACCCCTCTAAGATCACTCATCTCCTGAGCAGTCAGAGAGACCGTCTGAAACTCCATGAGACCGATTATCTTGTTTGAGAGGTATTGGTTTTTTTTACTTTCTGGAATTGAAGACAGGACTTCCTGAAGACGGGATTGTGTATCTGGAAGTTTTCCGTTGTTATATTCTTTCACGAGAGTTGCAATACTCGAATATCCGATGATCTTATCAGGATACACATCGGTAATGAAAGCCCCGTATCGGTCCATCCAATTGAGTGATTCAAGAGAGGTTAGATCCGGAGCAGTCAGAACCAGTTCCACGGGTGTCTGAGAACCGAGGAGGGAGGTAACTTTGTCCATCACCACCTTTGCTGGCATGTCTGCAGGAACCATCGAGTTCTCGGTGGTATCAATCGCAATCCGGTCATCGATCACCATCCCGATACCGGCGAGCATCAGGACCCCGATCAGTACTAAAACCGGAGCACGAGCGATCTTCCCTGCAACCCCGGAGAGGATCAGATTATACTTTCCGAAGAGATCCATTCCTCCCTGGAGAACTTTGTCCTGCGGGGTATAGTGTATGAGGAGGGCCAAAGCCGGAAACCCAAAGAGGGTTGCACCATAGGCACAGAGGATTCCGATGATCGCGGTCGCAGTAAAACCGGTCAGAATCGGGAGAGGGGTGATAAAAAGAACAATAAATCCTAATATCGTGGCAATCATCGCATACAGGACCGCAGATCCGGTATTACAGATAGTCGTCCGGATGGCTTCTTCGATTGGGAGCGAATGAAGTTCATCATTCAACCGGGCCTGAAACTGAACGGCATAATCGATACCAAGGCCAAGAAGGACAGGAAATGCTCCAATTGCCCCGATATTGATCGGCACCCGGAGAGCACCCAGAATCCCGAAAAGGTAGACCAGCCCGGTCATGACAAAGAGAAGCGGGAGGAGACGGTATCGTACCGATCCAAAGAGAAGAAAGAGCCCGATGAACATCAGGGTAAACGCCCCGAGGATGAGCACCACGATCTGGTTCGTCATCTCATTCATCATCTGTTCATCAAAGGCATCACTTCCGCTGATCTCTATCGTTACTCCCGGGGGAAGATGGGCATTATCGATGACTGACTGAATCGGATCGAGTAGGGATGCGGTATCACCCTGGGTGATGATAGTCCCGAGAGTATGCAGGGAGTCAGGTACGATCTGTTTCTGGTCAGATTCCGGGAGGGTAGAGAATGCCTCTGCAATCTCTTTGTTCGTTGCCGGAATCGTACCACCGTGGGTCAGAAGAATAGCATCAGAGACTGTCTCTACCCCTACCACCCCGGGTATCCGGGAGAGTTCTTTTTCAAAGATGAGAAGATCAGAGAGCAAAGTATGGTCCAACGGTTTTGGAGCGGATATATAGAGGACGACTTCTTTTTCTGTCGTGAAATCATCGGTATAGATATTATACCATCGCATCGAGGGATCATCTTTACTCAGATAAATAGAGGCCCCTGACTCCATGGAGAGATTCCCAATGACCGCAAAAGAGGCCAGGAAAAGGAGAGCCATTACCAGGAGTACCTGTGCAGGCCGATTTATAACCAGATCTGCAACTCCGGAATAAAATAAGGAGATCAGAGACATAAGGGA
>JAZDKH010000417.1:0-2665 GCA_043803325.1 Methanobacteriota archaeon
TGAACGCATTTCGGATATCATACAACTTACCGACACAACAGGCCGGATTACGTATGTCTCGCCATCAACAAAGAGAATTCTCGGGTTCGATCCCGACGAAATCATAGGGAAAGGGCCAGGGGATCTGGTGCACCCTGATGATCTGGATATTATCTATGGATACCTGAGAAAGTACTCGGAGGGGCAGGGGGGTGAGTCAAACTTTGAGGCTCGTGTCCGGAAAAAGGACGGAAGTTATGCCCTCCTTGAATTTGCCGGTACGCCGATCCTCAAAGAGGGGCTGTTCTCGGGTATACAGGTGGTTATGAGGGACATCACAGAGAAGAAAGCCGCACAGGCCCGGATAGATGAGTTGCTCCACCTCCAGGAAGAGCAGGTGGAGATCATCAACACCAGCCCGGCAGTTGCATTCCTCTGGAAAGCCGAAAAGAACTGGCCCGTGGAAACGGTCAGCAAAAATATTTCCCGGTTCGGGTATACGCCAGATGATTTCATCTCGGGGAGGGTGATGTACAGCTCCATTATCCACCCCGATGATCTCGGGCGGGTGGCCGCAGAAGTAGAATACCACAGCATGAATAACATCGATTCGTTCTCCCAGATCTACAGGATTTTCGGAAAAGATAAAAAAGAGTACTGGATCGAGGACTTCACGAAAATACGCCGGGACAGCACCGGGACTATTACCCATTACGAGGGGATTGTCCTCGATATTACCGGCCGGAAACAGGCAGAGATGGAGCGGGACCGGCTGATCTCCGTGATCCGGCACACGAGCGAGCTTATCAGCCTTACAACCCTGGAAAGAACAATTATTTTCATCAATGACGGGGGCGCTGAAATGATCGGCGTGCGTCCAAAAGATGCAATCGGGAAAGATTTCATCCAGTTTATCCCCGATCATCTGAAAGAAAACCTGCACGCGGAAGTGCTGCCCGCGCTCATGGAAACCGGCCGCTGGGAAGGGGATATCCAGTACAGGAACTTAAAGACCAGTAATCTGGTTGATGTGCACGCAATGACTTTCGTGATTGCGGATCCCGTCACCGGTGCACCGCAGTTCCTTGCAAATGTATCGCTGGATATCACCGGACGGAAACAAGCCGGAGAAGCACTCAAAGAGAGTGAAGAGAAATTCCGGATGATCTTTGAATCCTCCAATGATCCGATCCTGTTACTTGAAGTCCTCCCGAACGGTACGCCGGGATGTTTCCTCGACGCAAATGAGATTGCCATAAAAAAGCTCGGGTACACAAAAGAGGAACTCCAGTCCCTGCCTGTTTCCCGGATCAACTCTCCTGAGCTGAACCTGAAGTTGCCGGCTATCCTGCAGGAACTGGTCACGAAGGGGTATGCCACGTTCGAAGACGAGATCATGACAAAAAGTGGCGCCAGGCTACCGGTAGAAGCAGGCGTCCAGCTCGTAAAAATCCGTGACCTCCCTGTCATCATCACGATCGCCCGGGACATCACCGAACGCAGGAAAGCTGAGGCCGAGCTGAAAAAATATTCCGAAACCCTGGAGGAGATGGTTACTGAGCGGACAAGAGAACTTCAGGAAGCCCAGGAGCAGCTGGTAAAGAAGGAAAAACTGGCAGTCCTGGGAAAACTTGCCGGCGGGGTAGGCCACGAGCTGAGAAACCCGCTGGGCGCCATCAAGAACGCTGCCTATTTCCTGAATATGGTTCTCGAGAATCCGGAACCTGACGTAATAGAGACCCTTGAGATCATGAACAAGGAGGTGGCCCGGTCTGAAGATATCTTAAGCAGCCTTCTTGATTTTGCCCGGCCGACCATCCTGACGCTGAGGAAAGTCCGGATCAACGATGTCATTGCCGAGGCAGTCACCCGCAACCCGATTGCGGAAAATATCACCCTGACCTGCAACCTTGACGCCACCCTGCCGGATATCAAGGCCGATCCCGACAAACTCCTTCAGGTCTTCACCAACCTGGTCACCAATGCCTGCCAGGCCATGTCTGGCGGAGGGACGCTTACAATCCGGTCAGCGCTGGAAGGTAAAGACAGGGTGATTGTGTCGGTTACGGATACCGGTGTCGGCATATCCGAAGAACATATGAAACGACTCTTCGAACCGCTGTTCAGTACAAAAGCAAAGGGGATCGGCCTTGGGCTTGTTGTCACGAAGGCGGTTGTGGAGGCACACCATGGCAGTATCGATATCCGGAGCGAGGAAGGGAAAGGTACGACATTTACCGTGACGCTGCCGGTCGGAATTGACAGGGGGCCGTGACATGAGCGAAAAATCCCGGGTCATGATCGTTGACGATGACGAGAACCTGTGCAGGACCTTAAGCCTTATCCTGAACCGGAAAGGGTATGACGTAACCATTGCACACAGCGGCATAGAAGCCATCGGGAAAGTTACGGATCAGCCTTTTGGGATGATTTTCATGGATATCAAAATGCCGGGCATGGACGGGGTTGAGACTCTTGAACATATCCGGAAAATCAGGTCAGATGCTGCGGTCATGATGATGACTGCCTATGCAGTAGAGGACCTGGTTGAAAAAGCGTTGTACATGGGGGCACAGGGAGTCTTGTATAAACCGGTTGACGTAAAAAAGGTGGTAAGCACGATCGAAGATGTTTACGGGGGACAAAAAGGGATGAACATCCTTGTGGTGGATGATGACTCCGGGAC
>JAZDKH010000418.1:0-4024 GCA_043803325.1 Methanobacteriota archaeon
AGGGTTCGAATCCCTTCCCTCGCATTATATCAGTACGTTCATTTGGAGTCAAATTTTTTATATGTTCGATAAGAACCTGACTATGCCAAAGCCGTACATCTAATCGATAATGAACGATTTAATAGGTTTAAATGATTATCAAGACCGATCAATATCTCAAGATATCGCAGATAGACATATTACCCTCCGCTGACATTGTGCTTATTTTAACATGTTTGATACTGAGTGATTGTTAATCGCTTTGGCACGGAATGAGGTGAGCGATGAGGGACATGAAATGAAAGATCATAAGAAAGCAGGGATTTATAATCAATGTTGATATAATTTTATGTATGAAAAATATCGAGATGAACATTGAGGGTACCATTCTCCATATTTCTGTAGACCTGACAAAGGATTTTGGAATTTCAAAATCTGGGAAATCGATTACCATAGCATCTACTGAAGGAAATATTTCTATCCCTGGGAATGAGGAGATTAAGATCGGGCTCAATATTTACAAAAAGAAGCTGGATTGAAAGAACTATTCAATTTAAGGGTGGGCACCAAGTTTTGCCCAGATTTGAACGTGGAATTTAAATGAATCATAGGCTGCATCAAAATAAACCGCAGGTATATTCTGTATTGACTCAGGGACAATTGTTACCAATGGTTTTATGCATGAAAATTTATGAGAAATCAAAAACCAAGCCCGATTATTGATTCTCATTCATCAGGACCAAAGCGAAGCCGCATAAGGGTTTTCCAGGAAATTTTTTTGTTTCAACTCTTTTTTGGATCTGTCTCTTATGAGTAAATCAATCCATATATCCCGGATTAAATCATATTTCATATCTCCGCATTCCAGAATCCTTTTATGTACTGGTGCATGCTATGGCAAAACAAAAAACGCTATCAGATATGTATACTTCTGACCCCATCACTCCCTTTCCAGATCATTCACTCCAGATATCTAATAAAGATCTCATCATCTTTCCAACCGCCCTGTTATCAAATCAATATAAAAAAGAACTGATCCAAAAAAACATCCCTCATAATCCGGACTGGATTACTACCCTCCCAAACTTCTGCAGAAAATTTCATGATGACTATGGAGAAAAGACGAGAATCATCTCTGATGGTCAGGCTCTACTCATTTTAGCAACCTCCCTTGAACGAATCAAATCTGACATTCCATTCTTTTTCAATCAGGGAAACCCATCATCCGGGACCATTCAAGATCTGTATACCTTGAGATCCATTATTTCACAACGTTCAATCGATTTTACATCGCACCCCCTACTTAATACATCAGAAAAATGCAGGCAGATCTCCCGTGCCCTTATTGCCTTCAAGAAGACACTTGCTGATAATCAGTTTCTCGATTTAACTGCTCTTATTGAATGGACGATAGATACATTATCCTCAAGATCCGAAACTCTCTTTTCCAATGTAAGAATTCATCGGTTGTTTGAGATATTTCCCAGGGAAAAAACTCTTCTTCTTGCTATTCGGGATCATGCGAAAATATTCAGGTACGAATATCTTTCAGGAAACGATCCTAAGATCTTCTCTCGTCCTGACTGGCTCAAGGCAGAGGAATTGATCGTGATTGATTCCACACCTGAACTAGAAAGCCGCTCTGATATCTTCACTAGAAATCCGTATAAAAATACGGGTGATTTTGTGCACACCAGAATATTTGGTTCAACTACTGAGGAACTTGAATCAATTGCGGAAGAGATTCATTCCCTAGTAGGAGATGGAGTTTCCCTCGAAGATATCGCGATAACCTTCCCGAATATCTCATCAGTACTTTCATCACTCCAGGAGGTTCTTGATGACTTTGGTATTCCCTATCATGCATATGTCGGAGAACCTCTCATCCGTGAACCGATTATCGGATTTCTGCTCATCCTACCTTCAATAGTTATGGATGCATACCCTCGTGAGCGTGTTATTCATCTGATGAATAGCCCGTATTTTAACATCAAGCAGCCAGATCTTCCCCCCATTACTGTTGCCATGTTTGATAAGGTTGTACGAACTGCAGGCATTGAAGGCGGGTATTCCTGGGAAGAACCACTTAAGGCACTTAAAAATATCCCAACAAAAACGAAGCATTCCTCCACCAGGATTCCGGATGCATCTGTTGATGCAATCCTCACCTGGATTACAGAAATTCAAAAAGAATGTAATCAGTTCACCGGAGATCTTACCCCTGCCGGGTATGCAGCAATATTCAACAGACTCTGCCATCGATGGATGAGACCGGGATATCTGGCTCAACGGACTCAAAGTGAAGACCCGATATTTATCCGTGAGATGAATGCATTAAAAAAATTCCAGGGATGCCTCACCCGGCTCTCATCCTTATTTGATGTCGGGGAAACGATAAGCCTCTCCCAGTTCCGGAGATTTCTTATGTATCTCCTTGAAGAACCGGTGAACCTTACTCAGGATCTGGGTGGTGTTCGGATCATGGGGCTTCGTCAGACCGTGGGAATGGAATTTGCCTGCCTGTTTCTTGCTGGTCTTGTAGAAGGCGATATTCCGTATCCGTCAACCCGTCTCCCGCTTCTGACTTCCCCAGAATCGGAACAACTGGGAAGTCGCGGTCTTGATGAAGTTATCAGAGGTGAACAATATTATTTCATATCCACCTTAATTGCTGGAAAAAAGGTCTGGCTCTCTGCATCGAAAACAAAGGGGGAACGAAAAATTCTCACTTCATCATTTTTTGAACAGGTGAGAAAGGTTAAAACCCCTCCCGAATGGGGACCGGAGATTATCCATTCACAGAGAAGGGCTGCAATAAGGGCTGGGAGGAGCATCGGAAGACAGAAGGTTGTTACCGGGAATTGTCCCGTTGATTCGCTCACCTGGCTCGCTACCGATCAGACCTACGGGTCAGTTGCTACACGAATATTAATTGAGGACTGGCACCGGACCGGGACACCTGATTCTGTATATGATGGGATCCTGACTGAGGATGACGAGGTGATAACCTGGTTATCAGGTTCAAAGATGTTTGGTCAGGAGCGAATATGGTCTCCAACCCAGCTTGAGACGTATGCAAACTGTCCATTCCAGTTTTTCCTCGATAGGGTAATCAGAGTAGAATCATTACCCGAAGTAGATCCAACCCTCTCACCTGCACAGCGAGGATTATTTATCCATGAGACCCTCTACGAGTTTTATACTAAATGGTGCGCCGAAGGTCCACGCCGAGTAACCAGATCGGATCTTTTAGAAGCATCAGATCTTCTTACGAAAATCGGGACTGAAACGAGTGAGAGGTATCATTACCAAAGCCCGGTCTGGCATGCAACAATTAGATCTCTGCTTGGATTTGACGGAGTTTCAGGATTGTATGAGCGGTTTCTTATTCATGAAGCCAATAGCGATGCATCACTTCGGCCCGATCAATTTGAGGTTGTAATAGGTACCGGTGAGGATACCACTGATAACGAAGCCGGATGTGTCATTCTTGATACTGATGACGGAGAACCGATTAGGATTCAGGGGAGGATCGACCGGGTTGACACCACATCTGATGGGCTTTTTGCTATTTTGGACTATAAAACCGGTAGCCAGTATCCAAATGGAAAACGTATCACCCTGGGAAAATCGTTGCAACTCCCACTTTATCTCCTTGCCCTGGAAAAGATGCATGAAGATGATGAGCAACCACATATCGGGATTGGTGGATCGTATATGGAGATCAGCCGAAAAATTAAGCAGTCCTGGCCACTTCTGGATCAGACAAAGAAAAATGAAGCCGGAGCTCTTCGATCTAGAGGAACACCTGATTTTCATGAAGTAACGAGAGGAGCACTTATTGTTGCTCAGCGATATATTGCTGATATCAGAAATGGGATATTCCCGGTAACCCAGGATACCTGCACAACATTCACATACTGTCCATATTCAGGAATCTGTCGCTTTAACCGGTTCCGTATCGTTGATTCAGCAGATTTCGGAGATGAATAGATGGCAGGAACTGACCGGCAGCAGGAAGCGATAACCAACCATGATACCTCCC
>JAZDKH010000419.1:0-2807 GCA_043803325.1 Methanobacteriota archaeon
AAACCATCGGAAGAAGAAGGGTGTATAACCCGGTAACGACTGGCATCTCTGCGATCTTCGCATACCCCATCACTTCCGGTATTGCCAGTGCAGCGAGAGTGATTCCTGCAATGATATCAAGATGAATCTGGGATTTCGTTACAGGGAGTATCCCCTGGAGCATAGTTACCCCCAATATTTGGCCTCTCTTTTTATTGGTGGTCATGGATAAACCCTCGACAAATAATTTCTCTTCCTATCTGCACGAGTATTGGCGATGAAGATAGTTGAATTATCTGTACCTGAACAGGAAGAAGATTACCCGGTATGTATAGGGTTTCTAACCTTCAACATCTAAAAACCCAGATTCGGGGAGATAAAATGTCAGGCCTAATGAATGCATCCCTTTTCATCATGAGTAGAACATTTTGGCCTGATAGTGATACTATGTAGACCACCCCCTGATCAGGGAATCTGGATCACTCTGCCTGAAGTTTCTTCTTCGCATCCATCAGGCGTTTGATCTCATCGTCTGATACTGTCGGATATGAAAGTTTAAGCCCTTTGATTGCGGTGACTATCGTTTCAGCTACTGCGGTCCTGGCCACCCACTTGAAATCACCTGGGATTACGAACCAGGGAGCTAACTCTGTGGATGTAGCCGCGAGCATATCCTCATATGCTTTCGTGTAATCATTCCAGAACTGTCGCTCTGCAAGATCAGCTACTGAAAATTTCCAGTACTTCTCTTTGTGATCAAGTCGGGAGAGGAGGCGTCGTTTCTGCTCATCTTTTGAGATATGCAGGAAGAACTTGAGAATCATCGTCCCGTTCCGGATCAGATGCTTTTCAAAGGCATTGATATCCTTGTACCTTCCATCCCAGAATCCGTCAACTCCGGTCCCGATTTTTTTCGGGAGATCAGAGAGAATATTTGGATGGACCTTGGTTACCAGTACATCCTCATAATAGGACCGGTTGAAAATACCGATCTCACCACGTTCGGGGAGAACTTTCGAGTATCTCCAGAGGAAGTCATGGCTATGTTCTTCAGCACTTGGCACTTTAAACCCGTGAACTGAGCACCCCTGTGGATTTACCCCAGACATGACATGCCGGATAGTTCCATCTTTTCCTGCAGTATCCATCCCTTGCAGGATAATGAGGACGGCGTGGCTCCGGGATGACCAGAGGACATCCTGGACTGCTGCGAGGGCAACCCGATCCTTCTCAAGCATTTCTTTGAGAAGATCCTGCGATTTCTCCTCTCCAAGACTCTTCATCTTCTCGTTCTGAGTCCATCCGGTATCGAAATTTTTCAGATCAACTTTTTTCCCTGGTTCTACGATAAACTTCCCGATATAATCCTTGATTTTAGGTCCTTTCAGATCCATACTATCACGTTTCTCCTGAATCCTCTGTTTTGTGGATACTCATCTTTTCAACCGGTATGACCAGCATGAAAAGAGGGGTTATATGGCCCCTGTCGATTCTTTGTTTATTGCGATGATATCATCCAGAACTTCTCCAATCTTCCCTTTATACTGAGACATATAGAGATTGTAGTACAGCCCCCGTATCGCCATCAGTTGATCGTGGTTTCCCTGCTCAACGATAGCACCGTCGTCCACTACGAGGATTTTGTCACTATCCTTGATGGTTGAGAGCCGGTGAGCGATTGAGAATGAGGTAACTCCCTCCTGAAGTTTCCGGATAGCACCCTGAATCACCTTTTCAGTCCTGGTATCCACATTGCTTGTTGCTTCATCAAGGATAAGCATCTTTGTCTGGGCGATCATCGCCCTGGCTATGGTGAGGAGCTGTCGCTGGCCCTGGGAGAGATTTGCACCTCCATCAACGAGAACTGTATCATACCCATGGGGGAGCCGCTTTACAAATTCATCACAGTCTGCGGCCTTTGCAGCTGCGATACATTCGTCGTTCGTTGCTCCTTCACGGGCGTACTTGAGGTTATTGAGTACCGTGTCAGTGAAGAGGATAGGCTCCTGGAGCACTACCCCTATCTGTTTTCTCAGGCTGTCCTGCAGGATATCAGCGATATTAATGCCATCAACAAGAATCTCTCCACTGTCAATGTCATAGTACCGGGTGAGGATATTGATGATTGTGGACTTTCCTGCACCGGTCGGGCCGCAGAGTCCGATTCTCATCCCTGGTTTTGCTTCAAAATTTGCTTCCTTCATCACCCGTCGCCCGGGAACATAACTAAAATTTACATCTTTAAAGATGATGTGACCGGTAACCGGGGGAAGTTCTTTCGCTCCCTGCTTGTCTTTGACATCAGGTCGGGAATCGAGGATTTCAAAGATCCTTCCTGCACCTACCATGGCTGAGAGCCAGAAGTTGTAGTTGAAGAAGATGAAAAAGAGGGGAAGAACAAAGAGGAGACAGTATGAGATAGCGCTGGAGAGTGCCCCGATCGTTATTGTTCCGGCAACCAGCATCTTCACCCCAAATACTGCTACGATGGCTATCGAGATGAACGAGGCCATCAGGCAGAGAGGGGTTATGAAGAGGGCAAGGATATGGGCTTTTTCTCCCGCACGTGACACTTCGGTGGATATTGATGCTTCCTTCTCTGACGATGTCGTTTGATGCCGGTTAGAGATGACAGTTCGCTGCCCTTCCAGCGTTTCTTCCATGACTCCGTTCAGATCGCCGAGATGAATCTGGAGCATGGTGAACGAAGGACTTGATACATGGGCAAGGACTGCCACATATACCGCGAGGATAGGGATGACTACCACCGCAACCCCGGCCAGGAGCGGACTCAGACTGAAGAGAGCGATGATCGTAAGCACCAGCAT
>JAZDKH010000420.1:0-3758 GCA_043803325.1 Methanobacteriota archaeon
AGGGAGTGGTAGTTCTTCCAATGGTAACCGGGTTAAGAATTTTTAAATACCCATCTTTAATGACAATCTGTTCCTTTTGGGTCCTGATAGCCGTCTCCTCATCACTGATGTCCTTATGGTATGGATATCCGGATTTTGTAAGTTCTTCGCCAAGATGGGTATTATTACCTGTCATTGCGATAATTTTCAGCCCATTTGATATGATAAACATCCTGGCAGAACCACCGTATTCATCAACCGCATCAGCCCTGCCATCGATGGAGTTGAGTGAATAATCGACACCGGTGATCCCCTGGAATTTCCCATCGGTGATAATCGGGACGGTAAGAGAGGTCATCTGGACATCGACTCCCTGTACTGGATAAATAATCGGTTCGGTGAGAGTCTCTTTCAGCGTGGTCTTCGGAGTGACATACCAGTTTCCGATGCCAGGTTTTTCGTAATCGAAAAGAGGTTCGAATGCAAACTCCCCCGTTGTTGCATTACGATTGCAATAGGTGAGATATCTCCCAGTTGCATCTGACAAATTCGTATTCACATAAGCCGCATCGTTTCCATCAAACGCATTCGGCTCATAGGGGGCATAGGTACCTACGAAACGGGGATTATCTTCAAGAACCTGCTTCAAAATAGAATCTAAATGCTCACGAGAGAGTGATATATTGTTCGTTTTCACGGCAGTCAATATTTCATTCATCGTTCTGGCAGCATCAAGGGCATTATTCAGATCACTGGTGATGGTCGCCTTCTCATTCTGTGAGATCGCATAGAGATCTTTTTCTGCTTTTTCCAGGGCAATCCCATTTATGCTAATCGCCGCGTATCCAATAATTATTCCCGCAACGAGCAGCAGTGCCAGGCCTCCGGAGATAAGAATCTTTGTTCTGATAGATTTGAAGATATAACGGGAACCATTCTTTTCAGGTTTTGTCATAGAGATCCCCTATATCATGATAGTATTTATAATTCATTACTATTAACCAAAAAAATAGGCTACCGGGAAAAAATACCCTGATAAAATCCTGGTATTCAGTTTATACTCAAAAAAAATTAAAACCCAATAGAATTCGTATATGCACATCGTGATCTCCCACGGACAAACATACCCATAACTATATTACCCCTAAAAAATCTCTCTTCATTACGGACAATACGTATGATCAAGGTTATTGCGGTAGATGATGAACCGGCTTTCGTAGAGGTGCTTGGGGTTTATCTCAAAGATTACGGGGAATTCGAAATAGTTTCCTACACTTCACCAGATGATGCCCTCGATCATATCGTTTCAGATCAGGCAGATGCCATTATATCTGATTATACCATGCCAGGGATGGATGGAATCTCATTCTTCAGGCAGATAAAGGTCAGATCACCCAATATTCCATTTCTTCTTCTCACGGGGAGAGATGAACCCGGCATTATCCTTGAGGCGATGAACGCAGGAGTAGATTTTCTCCAGTTTAAAGGAGAAGAGCCTTCCATACTCTTTGCTGATATTGCACAGAAGATCAAGAGTGCGGTGGGGAAATATCGCGCGCAAAAGGAGATTGACGCCGGAATCCTTCAACGAGAGATATTCATTACTGCTCAACGAGATCTGATGAGCCGTCTCTCGGTAGCCACGACTCTCAACCAGGCATCAGATGCCTGTCTTACATCTGTCCGATATCTGGCGGGATGTACCCGGGGAAGTATCCATCTCTTTAACCTGAAAAGCAAGAAGATGGATCTCCTCATCGCCCATAATCTCCCAGATGATCAACTCAAGCAGTTCTCTTATGGCGATCTTCATAAGATCCTTTTTACGGGAAAAGCCCATTATTATTTTGATGAAGGAGAAAACGGAGTTAGAATAACGGGTGGTCAGATTCCGATTCAGAATGCTGACCAGGTCATCGGCATCCTCTCCTTTATCATGGAAGAACCCCGGATTTTCAACACTGATACCCGGGATACCATGGAAATGCTGGTTTCCCTCCTTGGAAACTCGATCATAAGAATTCAATCTGAAGAACAGGTCAGGATCAGGCAGGAGGAACTGAATGAGCTCTATGTAGCCATGGAAGAACTGGTCATCGTCATCGATATGGATGGGGCTATCCTGAATATCAACCCTGCGGTGACCCAGAAACTAGGATATCAGGAAGAGGAACTGATAGGCCGCTCCATACACTCCCTGTATTCACCTGACATCAGGGACGAGATCATCTTTCAATTCCTTGACCTGACTGGAACCGGAGGAAAGATACAAAATACCTACCCCTACCTATCTCGAAGCGGAATATCTGTCCCGGTAGAGACCAGAGGAACTATTGGAGTTTGGGGTGGGCGGCATGTTCTGTTCTGCATTAGCAGGGATATCAGTGAACGTCTGATAGCTGAAAGCAATCTTCACGAGTACTATGAACGAGTTCAGGCAATCCTCTCATCCTCAACTGCACAGATATATATGAAGGATGAAAACCTGCGATATCTCACTGTAAACATCCCATTCATTTTTTTCGCTGGTTTAAAACTAACAGAAATAGAAGGAAAGACCGATAGAGATCTCTTCCCGGAATCCATCGCATCAATGCGAGAAATGGTGGATCTGCAGGTAATATCTGAAGACATTCCGGTATATAATGTTGAAGAAGAGGTTACGGATAGTGAAGGGGAGTTAGTCTGGCTCGTCACTTCGAAAGTACCGGTTCATGATCAGACCGGACATGTAACCGGTATTGTAGGAACGTCCATCGATATTACCGACCTGGTTAAAACAAGGCAGGAACTGGTACGTCGGGATAAGATCCTGAGTGCAGTCAGTTCACTTGCTTATTTCCTGGTCAGAAGTGCAGACTGGGAGTCACTTATCCCTGAAACCCTGGCTCTTCTCGGAGAAGCTACCGGAAAGGACATTCTGTTCTTTGCCAAAATCCACCACAACAAAGGAATTGCATCGATCTCAGTATCATATAACTGGTGGAAAGAGGAGTCGGATGCCAGGATTAAAGAACCGTATGCTGTAGCATCTGGTGAACTGGTAGTACACCATGTTTCTAACCTCTCAACACAGCCTGTTGTTCAGGGAGTGATGAGAGATATTCCTCCGGAAGTAATCAACCTCTATGGGGAATTGCCTCCTTCGTCATACCTGCTCCTCCCAATCTACACCTCTGAATCTCTCTGGGGAGTTATCGGATTTATCGACCTCCATTCGGAACAGAAGATAACCTCTGCAGAGGTAGACTCATTAATCACTGCCTCTGGAATTATCGGCTCGGTAATCGAACGGTCCCAGACTGAAGAGCTCTTCCACCGGCCGGTAGAACGATCCCAGGTTGGGATTTATCTCATGCAGGATGACCACTTTGTGTATGTGAACCCCCGTATGTCAGAGATCCTTGGTTATCCTCGCGAAACCCTGGAGATGATGCCATTTACCCTCTGTTTCCATCAGGATGATGCTCTTGTCGCGGTAGAGAATCATAACCGGGTCATTGGGACACCGGATGCAACAGACGACTATGAAATCCGGGCTGTCACCGCTGATGGCAGAATAATCTTTCTAGAAAACCTTATCAGTCAGTTCATATACCAGGGACATCCGGCTGTCATTGGTAGTATTATGGATATTACCGCCAGAAAAGAGTCAGAATCTAGTCTGCGTCAATCTCTCCATGAAAAGGATGTTCTTCTTCGGGAGGTTCATCACCGGGTGAAGAACAACATGCAGATCATTGTCAGTATGCTCAGGATGCAGAGCAGCAGGAGTGATA
>JAZDKH010000421.1:0-7296 GCA_043803325.1 Methanobacteriota archaeon
ATACTGCTTCAGATCTTCCGGGATAGTAGCAGGATCAATACCTAAAAGGGCCACTTCATATACATCTTCCCAGTTGACTGCAGTCTCTACACATCCGTCGCGACTCGTAACAATGCCCATGGAGATGAGATTCATCTGACCGGCCATCTCAGTTCCTTCTTTAACTTCCATAAGGCACCCGATGCCGATGATAGCTTTGGGCCTGTACCGTTTTACCATCCGTTTTATAAATGATGAACCAGGGACGATAAAAAAGGTATAGCCCAATTCTTCAAGCACTTTTTTGGCCACCCCCACCTCGCATAATCCACAGGAACGGCATTTGAGACCTTCTTCATGGAGGTGAGCCGGACATGCCCTGGCACGAAGACATTGTGGAATAAAAACTGCCCGATCTTTAACGGGAATTGCCATGAACGCCTTCCGGTTAAGTGTGTTCTGAAGCATCACCATAATGCGGAGAAACTCCTGATCTTCTACTCCAAAGAGTTTAAAGAGCCCCCGCATCATCCCTTCAAGGAAGATGAGGCCTGCTCGCATAAACCCTGGAAAAATCAGATTTCCGGTTCGTATTGAATATACCGTCATTATAAAGAGTATTACCCCACAGAGGAGTAAAACAAGGAAGAAAATGATGGTGATTTCTCCGATGATAATCAGGATGTGTGAATACCAATCAAGAACCGGCGTCATGTAGCACCATCCCTGATACTGCATCTCATCTGACGTATTGCTGAGAGATCATCAGGGAGTCTGAAGATACCATGTTCAGTGATGATCCCCGTAACCAGGGCAGCAGGGGTTGCATCGAATGCAGGATTATATACCTTTACTGATTTCGGTATGGTGGTACGTCCTCCGAAACATGCAATCTCATCAGGGCTACGTTCTTCAACAATGATATCAGATTCGACTGAATTCTCATCAAATGTTGAAAAAGGAGCAGCGACGTAGAATGGAATGCCGTGTGCATGAGCACAGAGTGCATGCATATACGTTCCGATCTTGTTAAAAACCGCATCACTGGTGATTCGATCTGCACCAACTACTACCAGGTCAACCATTCCTTTTCTCATCAGAGATGCTGCCATCGAATCTGTAATGACCGTCACATCAATCCCGTCTCTGGCCAGTTCCCAGGCAGTAAGACGGGCACCCTGGAGTAGGGGGCGTGTCTCACAGGCATAGACCTGAACCTGACATCCTGAATCAATTGCAGATCTGATTACTCCAAGTGCCGTTCCCCATTCTCGGCAAGCAAGGGCGCCTGCATTGCAATGAGTAAGAATTCTGCATGTGTGGGGCACGATTGCAAGACCATGATCTCCTATAGCGTGGCAGGTCTGTGCATCCTCATCAGCAACTGCTTCGGCCTCTCTGACCGCGTAAAGTTTTGCTGCTTTGATATCTGGTTGATTAACAACAGCAGAGAGGACCCGATCAATGCCATAAAAGAGGTTAATGGCAGTAGGCCGGGTTGACTTGAGAAGGTCAGCAGCAACCCTCACATCTTCGCGGAAGGATTCTAAATCAGTAAAAGGGCATATCAGGGCAGCTAGAGCGACCCCGTATGCTCCAGCTACCCCGAGAGCAGGAGCACCCCGGATCTCAAGACCACGGATAGCGGCTGCCAGTCGGTTAATCTCCATGGCTGATTCTTCTTTGAATTCTTCAGGAAGGAGTGTCTGAATAATGAATCGTATTTCTGGAATATCCGGGTGGAATGTAACTGGTCTGAGAGGAGGTTTAGAGGATAGCATGTTCCCTCTTCATACTGCTAATCACTGCACGCATCGCCGCTGCTCCACCCTCTGCCACTGAGTCTGGTATGTCCATCGGTTCCCGGCAGGTTCCTGCAAGGAAGATACCTGGACGGAGAGAGGTTATCTGATTGGTCTTCTGATCAACACTCTCAAAGAATCCGGTCTCATCACAACTGATACCGAATCGCTTCGCAATTGCAGAAGCATCATCCTGTGGACGCAGACCAACAGAGAGTACGACCAGATCAGCAGGTAGTTTCTGAAGTTCGCGATTCTCAGTGTTCTCAACATATACCATCACTTTGGATTCGGATTGAAAAATGTCTCCGGGCAGACCACGAATGAAATGTACTCCAAGATTCACAGCCCGGTTGTAATATTCTTCATATCCTTTACCGTATGCTCTGATGTCCATATAGAGAACACTTACCTCAGAATCGGGAGACTTCTCCTTGATTAGCATGGCGTTTTTGATGGCATACATACAGCATACCGCAGAACAGGAGGTATTACCAAGCTTACAATCACGTGAACCTACGCATTGAACAAAGACAATATTATGTGGTTTTTCCCCGTTTGAAAGCCTCTTCAGAATCCCTCCAGTCGGGCCACTTGCATTGATCATGCGTTCAAACTCAATGCTCGAGATCACATCTGGAATCTGCTGATAATGAAACCCGGATTTCAGAGTTGCATCAAAGACCGTATATCCGGTCGCAATAATAACAACAGATGCATTGATGATAGCTTCTTCTTCATTGTCCTCGTGGTCTCTGAGTACTGCCTGCTTTCCACAGATATCATAACAGAGCCCACAATTTATGCAATGTTCTGCATCCCGGATTACGATGTTTGGGACAACCTGGGGATGTGCTTTATATATCGCTTTTCTGACCCCAATTCCGGAATCAAACCGGTTATACACTTCTACCGGACAGACGGTGGTACAATCCCCACACCCGGTGCAGTCAATTTCATTTATATATCTGGGATGCCGGACAACTTTTACTTGGAAATTTCCTTCTGTTCCCGCAATTTCTTTGACATCAGTGCAGGTATGGAGTGAGATATTTGGGTGGCGAGCAGCTTCCACCATCTTCGGACTCAGGATGCACATTGAACAGTCGTTCGTGGGAAACGTCTTATCAAGCATTGCCATATGTCCACCGATTGTCGGTTCACGCTCGATAAGGTGCACATGAATCCCATGATTAGCAAGATCGAGAGCGGCAGTAATTCCGGAGATACCTCCTCCGATAACGACTGCCTCATTCACTTGCATGCTCCCGAGCCAGATTCACGTAGGATGAAGCGTTTTGAAGGATCCCTGCAACTTCTTCGTCACTGACTTGTCTGATTATCTTTCCCGGGACTCCTAAGACAAGTGAACGGGATGGGATATTTTTTCCCTCAGATATAAGGGCACCAGCCCCGATGATACACTCTGATCCGATAACTGCGCCATTCAGAATAATAGCTCCCAGTCCTACAAGGACCTGATCCTGTATAGTGCATCCATGAAGAATAGCGCCATGTCCGATAGAAACTTCGTCTCCAATCGTGACTGGATGCCCTGATGATGTGTGCACAACACAGTTATCCTGGATATTCGAACGATCGCCGATTGAGATCCGATCTTTATCCGCTCTGACAACAGCTCCGTACCAGATGCTGACATCTGTTCCTGCTGAGATTCCACCGATAACGGTTGAATTTGGTGCAACGAAGGCAGCTTGCGGAACTTTCTGATGAATATTCATAATTTGCCGGATGTCTCTCATCATGATAGAACATCATCTGTCGGTGAGATCAACCCGTTACTCCGTATTATATGTCGGTAGGAGGAAAGAACAACTTTTCTGTACTATTATTTCAATAATCAGATGTGAGAGAGGGGAAGAATAATCTTGGGTTCCAATATATTCAAAATATCAGGGAGTGGTTTTTTTCTTCCCTGATCTCAGGTCCTGAATATACTCCCGCATATTTCCCGTCAGAATGAACCCTTCAACATCGGCCTCTTCTTCTTTCTCGATAATATAGTTTTCAATAACAGATTGGGACATTGCCTGGATATCATCAATATCCTCCTGCAACCAAACTGATACATGAATAACCGGCCGAGGATCTGTAAACACCCCTTTCCCATCATCTTCATACTCATCTGGGATATCCTGGGAAGCCAGATCAAATGTTGCATAACCACCTTCAGAACATGCAATAATATCCTGTTTCATTCCCAACGGTCCTTCAACAAGCACTTCATTCGTATCATAGGTACGCGGTTCATTTTCTGTTACTATGTACCAGATATTTTTCGGTCTCTGTAAAGAGATATTTTCAAAGCGTATTCGATAATACATCAGTCACCTACCCCGCAACCGGGAGTGTATAAAAATATATTAGATCTCACGATACATCCCTCTGTCGAAAGATACACACATATGATAATGCAGTAAATGCACAGGTAGTGATACCCTTCAGGCCCATAGGGAGAATTTGAATATTGAATTTTTACTGCTGGCTATAAAACTATGTGAAGGTAACTATGCTGAGACATGAAGGTTATGGTGGGAGGTACCTTTGACCCCCTGCATGATGGACATCGGTTTCTGATCTCCCGGGCCTTTGAGATAGCCGGTCCGGAGGGTGAGGTAACGATGGGCCTTACCAGTGATGCATTTGCCGATCAGAAATCACACCCGATTCATCCTTATGAAAAACGAAAAAAAGATCTACTCGCATTTTTAACAGAGAAGAATCTTCCCGATATCTGGATCATTGAAGAACTCCACGATCGATATGGCTCAACATTGGATTCAGATTTTGATGCTCTTATCGTAAGCGAGGAGACATTTCCGGTAGCCCAGGATATCAATCGGATAAGGCGGGCAAATAATCATCCATGCGTAGCGGTTCATCAGATTCGGTGTGTTCTGGCGGATGATGGCAGGTGGATTTCTAGCACCCGGATTTGGAGGGGTGAGATTGATGTGCATGGTCACTTGATCAGACACACCCCGGAATAAAATCAAATAATATGCGCTGATATATCCGAACTGATCACGGTGTCACAATAGGAGCATACCAGACGAGGACCCTGCACCAAAAAGCGGCTCGGGACTGGTTCGTTGGTATTTGTTATACAACACGGATTCGGGCATTGGAGTACTCCAACCAATATATCAGGAATTGCAACCCCTTTCTTTTCCACTACTCGTTTATTCCGGATGATGTTTATGGTCGCACCCGGGGTGATAAGGGCTATCCGGTCTACTTCTTCATTCTTAAGTTCACGGTTTTCGATCTTAACCACATCTTTCTTCCCCAAAGCGTTACTTCCTACATTGGTGGCCACACTGATACATTCACTAGTGCTTCCTGTTATCCCGAGGATACGAAGAACAGTTAGAGCTTCTCCGCGGGTAATATGATCAATGACCGTTCCATTCTCAATAGCGCTGATTAAAAGCCCTTCCTGATACTTGTTGTACGTCATTGCATTACCTCAAGGAGCATCGCCATTCTGACTGGAATACCATTTCGGGCCTGTTCAAAGTATCGGGCGTAAGGGAGGAGATCAACAGCAGGATCTATTTCATCAACCCGGGGGAGGGGGTGAAGAAGGATTAGATGGTCTTTGACCCCGTCAAGAAGTGAGGGGGTGATTCGGTAACTGGATGCAACATCATAGAATGAGGCTGGGTCAGGGAATCGCTCCCGCTGGAACCGGGTCACATAGAGGACATCTAGTTCTCGTATTATCTCTTCTACTGACTCATGTTCGATGACTTCACATCCAAGTTCTGCCAGATCATGTTTGAGTGAATCAGGAAGGCCAAGCCCTTTAGGGGAGATGGCATGGATTTCGGCCTTATACCGGGTAAGAGCATATGCAAGTGAGTGCGTTGTTCTGCCATACATCAGATCTCCAATAAGTCCAATGCGAATTCGGTCAAGTGGCATTGATTGATGAATAGTATAGAGATCAATCAGAGTCTGAGATGGATGTTGCCCTGCTCCGTCACCTCCATTGATCACTGGGACATCAGCAAATTCGCTGGCAAGACGTGCTGCACCAACTCTCGGATGCCTAAGGACGATGGTATCAGCATACCCGCTCACAACTCTGATGGTATCGGCAAGTGTCTCACCTTTTGCCATCGAACTTACCTCTATACCACCAAGATTCATGCAAGACCCGCCAAGCCTGAGCATCGCTGATTCAAATGACATTCGGGTCCTGGTACTGGGCTCAAAAAAGAGCAATCCGAGGATCCTCCCTTTCAGTGGTTCACCCTTAGCGCCGTGCTTCGCGATATCAGCTGCCCGGCGTATCAGATGGTCTATGTTGCTGCGATCCAGATCTCTGACCGAAATATAGTGTTTCATACGAGAATCCCCGTCTCAGTCATCCAGATCGAATACGGCGGGAACTCACATCAATCTGATCAAGGATAATCATGGGGGGAGTGAATTGCGAATCTTTTTCAATGCTTCCCGACATGCTTCTCTGATCTCTGGATCCGCATTCTGCACCCCGCGGGCGAGGATATCTGTACTTGGGGGGCCAATTTGGACTAGCATATCCCAGTCCTCACGGGCAAAAAGATAACTAAGCCGGTCAGTTGTATATTTTGGTTCCCATCCAAAACTGTCCAGAAGGCGTACAACATCCTTTCTGACCTGCCGGTCAGAGTCATTCAATGCCTGAATGAGCATAAACTTGGCTGGTTCACCAATTTTTCCGATACCGTTAATCGCTGCTGCCCTGATGTCACCCTCCTCATCTTTTAGTGAGAGAAGGAGTTGATCCAGAGCAGGAAGACCAAGATCTCCCATGGATTCTATCGCCGCTACTCTGACTCCTGTATCAGGATCCTGCATAATTTTGGTAAGCGAGGTGAGTGCCTCCTGCCCGAACTTTCCGAGTTCATGTGTCGCAGCAATACGTATCCGGCGATCTGAGTCATTTAGAGAGTCGAAGATGAAAGAAGAGGAGGAAGGATCTCTCAGTTCTCCCAAGAGATGGATAAGAGGGATCCGCCGTAGATCACGATCAGGGAGCTGACCCATCACCTGATGGATACGAGTCAGAACAGAAGATTTCAGGCTGTTGAATGTTTGTAACACCAGGGTTGGTATTGGTTTCTCCCAGGTGAGTATAGCGCTGATGAGAGGATCTATCACCATATTCCCTTTGCTTACAAGAATGCCGGTGAGCATTCTGAGCATCTCGTCATCTTTGATCTCAAAAAGCGCATGCATCTGTTTAGTATCAGAGAGAGAAATGTCCAGGATTATTGACATCAACGAGAGGCCCATCTCACTACCCTGGGTTTGGGAAGATTCGAGGGTTTTAAATTCATCTAGTAACCGTGGAAGAGCAACTCCACCCATCTCTGCAATAATACCACTAACAAGGGGTCTCATTGTCTTATCCCTCTTGAAAAGATCCAGAAGGATCGGAAGAGCAGGAAGTCCGATGCGGGCAAGTGAAAGACCAGCATAGTTTTTCATTTCTTCATTAGTA
>JAZDKH010000422.1:0-6975 GCA_043803325.1 Methanobacteriota archaeon
ATCCCGCAAACCCCCTTGTATGAGGGAAAGGCCAAGTCTATCTACGAGACTGACAATCCGGACGAGTTGAAGGTAGTATTTCGCAATGACATGACCGCTTTCAACGGCGTAAAACACGACCAGTTTGAGAACAAAGGGCGATTTAATGCTACCGCTTCAGAGTTCTTTATGCGACTCCTTGAAGAGCGGGGAGTGACCACTCACTTCATCAGCAGACCGGATCCCAACACCATGATCGTGAGAAAACTCAAGATGATTCCACTTGAGGTTATCGTCAGGAATGTCGCAGCTGGTTCGATGGTTAAGAAATACCCGGTTACAGAGGGGACAGTCCTGTGCCCACCGATCATCGGAATAGACTACAAAGATGATGAACGCGGCGATCCGATGATCAATGATGAAATAATCGTTGCCCTGCAGATCCTGAGCACTGCCGAACTTGCAATGGTGAAGATCGTTGCCCTAAAGGTCAATGAAATACTCAGCCAATTCTTTGATGAATGCGGCATCAGGCTTGTAGACTTTAAAATAGAATTCGGAAAGGCAGGCGATCAGATCGTTCTCGGTGACGAGATCAGTATGGACTCGATGCGCCTGTGGGACAAGAAGACGGGGGAATCATTTGACAAAGATGTATACAGGTTTGAAAAAGGTGATGTTATGAATGCATACCGTCGTGTCCTGGAACGGATAATCCCTGGGTTTAGAGGATAATACAATAAATCGTTGATATAATACTATATCGCTGAAGCGTGGAATACCAAAACCTGATACGAAAACTGTCTGGCAAAGCCTGCAGAACATTCGCTTTGCAGTGGATAATATGACAACGGTCCAGCAGTTTTCCTTCATCTTTTAAGCCACGTCTCCTGAAGACACATGAGACCTTGTTGAGAAGATGTTCTATCCGACTACCCTGAAGCATGCCAGTGATCGGAACCCTGGTTTGTGTACGGGTGAAAGATGAGTCCATGGTCCATTACATTGATGTTACTACAGACAGAATAGAAAACAGAGATGACAATTCATGAGTGATGAGCAGGAAGAGACCATCAGAGAGTGGGCAAAAAAGTATGCTACCGATCATGGATGGGTCCTCAATCCTGATAATAAACAACGTAATGCAGTTATCAAAGGGCTTGCGCGTAACACAGATAAGTTTGGCGCAGGATATTGCCCTTGTCGGATTAGATCAGGAGATGTCGAGCAGGATAAAAAAATCGTCTGCCCGTGTATCTATCATCAGGATGAATTAGATCAGGCAGGGCACTGCACATGTAACTTCTTTTATGATCCCGAGACCCTGTAAGTACTTCAATTCTACTCCTTCCTTTCTGGTTGAATAACCAGAAGTATTCAAATCGGGTTCACAGATTCATTTCGATATCTTGATACGATGCATCCTCCTGATCATGTAGTAGGAGACAGACATGGCATCAATTTCTGCGATACTCTCGGATGGATCCGAGTATGTAAAAGAAGGACTGATAGAGAAATGGCAGCGCTGGATTGCCCTGATCATACTGATGATCGTTCAGATGTTCACGATGAGCGTTGTCCCTCTTTTTAATGGATATCTAGTCCGGGTGTATGGCTCTACTGGTAAGATTGCACCTGAAGTAGATGATTATAAAAGTCTCTTCATTGATGGATGGAAACTGAATATTGTTGCAATCCTGTACATGATTCCCGCAATCATCGTCGCAGTTGTTCTTGGTCTCATGACGTTTGTACCTGAACTTCTCGGGCATGTCAGTAGCGGGAGAGTTGACAAAGTGGCCGGACTGGTTCTCGGAGCAAGTGGCCTCATGGTAGCAGGCCTGATTCTTGCTGCAATCACCCTGATTATGTATATGGCTTTTGTCCATTTCTCCCGGAGCGGCAACCTTGTTGATGCGTTCAATGTCGGAGCTATCACCCGGAAGGTGAGTGATGGAATAGGATGGGGCACGTATGTTCTGATGTGGATAATCATCTGGATAATCTCGATGACACTCTTTATCATTATAATCGGGCTTAGTGCTTTGCCCCCACTTGGATTCATTGCAGGTGTGGTTCTGGCTCCGCTCTGGACCGTATTTATCGCAAAGATAACCCGCGATATCTACGATAATCGAACCTAATATATTCTTTTTTTCGAAATTATCCATAATCCGTTTGGAAATTTCCTATACCAAAAAAATTAATCGGGTTTTATCACTAAAACAGGAACTCTGCTCTGATGGACCACTCCGGTACTCACGCTCCCGAGAATCAACCGATCAGTCATCCCTTTCCCACTTGATCCTACCACCACCAGATCAATAGCATGAGACGTAGAAAATTCTACAAGACCTTCTATTGCATCTCCTACCCGGGTATGAATGGTTACTTCCTGACCTATTTCAGTTGCTAATCCATGAATTACATCAAAAAGTTCATTCTCTTCTTTCTGAAGCATACTCATATGTTCTGTCTTCCCATCAGACCGATGAGTAATCACATCCTGCTCTGCAAACTGAGTATACATCCGAGAAGGGATGACATAGAGAACATCAACCGTGGCTTTGAGAATTTTTGCGAGGCTCACTGCCTCCCTAAGTGCTTTCATGCTCTCTGGAGACCCATCAACGCCGATTAAGATCTTCTGATACATACTTTTCCCTTCTTCGCCAGTAGATTAAAAGATACTGTTTCAGATCTCATCGGGCCATAAAAGATAGATAGACGCAGAGGAATGATATATCATGAAATTCATTGCCCTTACAATCAGACTAATTTTTGTAGGGCTTATTACAATTCATATGATAACAGGCTCTATAATCGCTGATCCCGCATCAGGATCCGGGGAGTTAATTCTTTCATCAGTATGTGACTCACTTAACCATTCACTCAACCAGATTGATCAAAATCTCGCAAAGATAGCAGGAGTATTCAGGACATCAGATATGAGAAATACCTCTGCATCAGATATCATCGGCCCTTACCAGATTGATCAGGAAGGACTGGGAGGGATCATCCTCTTTGTTGGAGATACGGTCTATCCGTCACTCAACTCATCAGCCATGAAAAAACCCTTTGATTCCTCTATCCTCCAGGATATGGCAATCAATGATTCGATACGATACATCAAACCGAAAATGAGTCAGGAAATAGAGATCACAGATTCAAAACCCATTATCATGATCAGCAGACCAACAGTGATTGATGACATCATCGGTGCTGCTGTCGCTATCCTTATCCCCTGGTCATTCTGCGATGCGATAGTCCAGCCCCGGATCAATGGAACAAATATCCTGTGTATCGTGATGCAATTAGACGGCATTATCCTTTATTCATCAAGCTCAGGGGAACTTGCTAAGATCCCACCAGAGAATTTTCTTACCGAATTCCCAACATTCAGGGATGTAAAAAGGGCTATGATTGCTGAGAAGGATGGACATATGAACTACGAACTCTGGCGTGCAGACCGCTCTGAACCAAAGGCACGAGATGCATACTGGAGTACTATCACCCTCCATGGAACTGAATGGAGAGTTATGATAGCAGAACCGGTAAAATAACCGCTTCCTCAGTCACGAAACTGGTTTTCAGGTTCTTACTTGTGAACCTGAAGCTTTGAATTATCGATTTTTTTGGAAAAAAAGAGGCATTATCCCAGATACCGATTCATGAGACAATCAGGAGAGCCGGGCCAGGGCATCCTTACCACTCATACCGATGGTAATTCCTACCGTCTGTGCATACTGGTTTACCGCAACAATCTCACCGGAAAGGAGTTCGCTGATTGAACTGACTGAAGATGAACCAACTGGGCGTACCTTGGCTGCCGGGATCTGAAATTTCTCAAGAGCGATAACATCAATAGCCCCACACCCGACAAGACCATTCTCTGCCCTGGCAAAAACCAGGTTTACCGATCCGATGGGGATTACATGTCCTTCAATTTTTTTTCCATTCAGGACGAATGGTTCAGTGGTCATATCTATACATCAGAGTTTCCGGATAAAGCATTCCCGGTCAGATATTTCAGAACCCGAGGAGAGATCAGGAACGATTCAGGATGGTGAGATAATACGTCTCAAGATCCACAGCAATAGTATCCCAGTCATGAGCCGACACATACTGCATGAGAGTGTTCTGATCAGGACTTTTTTCCAGATACTCATATACTCCCCGCGCAATATCTGATGCATCCAGAGTGGTACGCAGGCCAGTGCCGGGAAGAACGTGTGCTGATGCTGCATTCCTTTGGTGGTCTACGGTAATCAGGGAGAGACCACAAGCCATGGCTTCCATTGCAACAATACCAAAACCCTCCCGGACACTGGGTAGAATAAATACATGTGATGATTTCATCAGGGCAATAACATTCGAATAATCTGCGACAAACCCCGTGCAGATAATATGTTCTGATAAGCCATATTTATCGATCAACTGCAGAACAGAAGACATTTCTGGCCCATCCCCTATCATCAAACAACGGAGACCCGGCTTTTTACTCACCAGTTGGTGCACGGCTTCAACAACCAATTCAGGGTGCTTCTCCGGGATGAACCGGGCAACAAAGATGAGATCACTTCGAATATCAGAAGGATGCACCGCCTGTATAGAACCGAGATCAATTCCATTCGGGATTATTACCAGGTCATGCTGATACCCTGCTCTTCTCATCTGATCTTGAGTTAATGGTGATACCGCAATAGCTACCGGACTGCATCGGAGAGCAATTTTCTCTATCAGAATACCGCAAAGACCTTTCCATCCCAGGTAGGTAAACCAGTACTTCCCCCAGTATTCATGCCATGTCACCACAAGCGCCTTTCTATGAAGTCTGGTTATGAGATGAGTTACCACTACCGGAAAATAAGGGAAATTCTGGCAGTCGACGATGTCAGCATCTGCATGAAGGAGATGAGGAATAAGCCCTATGGTATACCTGAAAGCCTGTAAAATAGAGCGTCTCCCTTCTGTATATAACCCAATAGCAGGACAAACACCATGAATAATCAAACCATCGCGTCTGATGATATCTGGTCCTTCCCAGTACTTCATCCCATAGAGATGGACCTCGTGGCCCATCTTCGAGAGTCTGGTACCGATCTCATGGATCCGTTTCTCAACACCCCCGATCGTCTCAGGATAGATGACATCATAGATATAGGCAATTTTCATCAGACTCTCCAGATCCTTATCGATCAGGATTTATCCTTCCCGGTATATGAAGAGAGGCTGATGAGATGTATATCATATATCGGAAGGGGGAGAGAACGTGAGACCCGGTTCTGTCGCGATAATCAATGTATCGTAACCGATCTTGTTCAGGAAGCAGTATGGCACTTATGGCATCCGGATGAGATCATCCTTTGTATCTCCCGTCCTGAAGATGCATTCATTGCAGCAGAATGTGAAACCCGGGAGATTACCGTGAGGAAACTCTGGATTCCGGAGGGCATCAGGGAAGATGATCTCTGGGAGACCTTTACCCTTGTAAGTAGTGCGGTCAATCACGGGGAAGACATCTTATTTGAAATTACGGGAGGAGATCCTGCCCTTCCATTCATCACTACCCTAATCGCCACGTATCTTAAAGAGGTTAAACAGATCCGAATTATCGGGGTAATCTTCTCACCTCCACCCGACGAGTTCGGGATGCGTCATTTTGTCGATCTTATGCCAATTATGGGAATTATTGACTGGATACGCGGAATAAATGCATTGACCTCACACACTGATGCAGAAAATATCTGCAAACTCCTTACCGGATTACAAGGAGAAATATTTCGGAGAAACACGGAACCGGATCCACCAACCCACCTAATCGGCTGGTCGCATCTGCTCAGAACATTCACTAATGCAGTACGACTGAATCGTCCGGTCGATGCCCTTTATGCAGGTTGGGGGATCTCCCAGGATCTTCCTGTTGTCAGGAAAGAGGTGGGAATGTTCGCTCCAATACTAACACCGATAATGGACGATATGGAGGCTATAGGAAAGATGGCTGCCCTCCCACATAATGATGATCTCACCCCTTCCTATCTTATGATGCAGCACCATCTGATCAGATACCAGATCGATAAAGGACTTGATTTCCAGGCAGTTTCACTTTCACGTGAGTGGTTAATATCCTGCTCTATGATCCTCTTTGATATCGGAAAGAGATGGCTGGATCCCGATACCAGACATGTCGTCTCCCGGACTCTCACTGGAGTTACGTTGAACATGCAGGGAATACCTTCTGAAAATACCCAATATACTCATCTGCTTTTTGAAGGAGAGAACTGGAAAGAGATGGTAAAAATATGGGAGCAGGTATCTGATCTCCGCAATGATCTCGCCCATTGCGGGATGAATGAACGGGAAGAGAGTCTGAAATCACTGATGAAACGAACCAGACGGCTGCCCAATGATCTCCTTAATTTTGGCAGGTATGCAGGAATTGGAGAATTTTCACCAGTGAATCGATAATCAAAACGAAGACAGAGATCTTTTTATTGCATTCCGGAGATCAGATTTCTTTTTACTCACGTAGAGAGATACATACTCTTTTTTCAGAACTAGATCGTACCCCTCATCAATCTCCTTCTGATTATCAGAGAAATCTTCAGCCCTCCAGGCAAAGGCATTATCGAGGAGTATAATATCAGCACGTTCATTATAATCCACCCAAATCTGTTTTCGTGATGATACCTGGGGAAGGAGATTATACTGGGTAGCGATCGATGCATCCCGGGGGATGATCGATATCACCTGTTCCACAGACTCACGATGAGTATCGATAGCTGCTTTGTTATATGTTCCCGTTGATTCAATCACTTTTACCGCAGGTGAGTACATACCCATGCATACGATACTGGTGACTAGCATCAGACAGATAATGGGGAGATAGAGACGTTTTTTTATTCTTCCTTCCCATGATCGAATTCGAGTTAATGAAATGATAGTAGCAAAGAAAATAGCCGGGATAATTAATGCTGTATAATGAGAGTAAACATC
>JAZDKH010000423.1:0-2258 GCA_043803325.1 Methanobacteriota archaeon
GGGCGATCTCCATATCGGCAATCTTTTCCTCCTTGAGGATTATTTTGGTGAATTTATCTTCCTGCGCATCATCAAACCAGAGAGAAGAAAACAACTGGTTCCTGAGTTCATCGAGAGTATAGCCAAGAATATCTGCCGCCCGCACATTGACCTCGCGGATTTTCTGGAGTTCAAGATCAAAGGTGATCATGCCAGCCTGGGAATTCTCAAAAATCTCGCGGTATTTTCTTTCCTGCATCAGCTGCGTGGAAAACGCGGATATGACCACTCCAATCGATACAAAAATGTAGAAGAATGCAATGCTTGCCGCATAGAGCCGGATATCCATTGGGCCATACAGGTAGATAAGACCTAAAAATATCCAGCCGAGAATGATCGTGAAATATACAGCATAACGGGGGTATAAGTATGCGAGGAGAAGAATGGGCAGGATGTAAAAATAAGGAAAAATATCAAAATATCCACTTTTTATTGAAAAGATCGAGATCAGAATAATTGCGACCGTGACGAGCAGGGTAACCAAAAGCCACAGGGTTTTTTGCGGGGATATTGTCTTCATATGTTCGTCATCTCATATATGCAGGTATAATGTTGAACTTTGCCCGACTGATTTATTATATGTTGTCATCGCCTCCGGAACAGATTAATATGAGTCTTGTATCTGCCATACGGACAGAAGAAAAACCAGAGATTTCATTCATATCTTTCCGGCATTTAAAAAAACAAGGAGCACGGCTATCCCAGGTTCATTACTGTGGTAATATGTGCTGGTACAGTCCGGTTGACCGTGAGGACATTCTCATCCGGCATCTTTACGATGATCGAAAAGGGAGTGCCGGGTGAAAGAGAAGTAGTGGGATAAATAAAAATTCCAAACGCCTCGTTGGGTTCAAGAATATCATTGGCATTGGCCTGCCCATAGGGCAGTATGCTCCCCTTAGTAACAATTGCCCAGCACGGTTTTTTAAACGGGGGGACAGAATTTCTTGTCAGGATCTCTGATCCTGAGGGTGAGACGAAAATCACCTTTGTCTGGTCGAGATCAACGCCGGTACCAGTCTGCCACCCCAACCTTAAGGAGGCGAGCTGAATCTTCATGCTGACTGCACCAAGGCGGGTGGAGGAGGGGTGGGGGTTTACTACCGTAACAGAACCCAGCGTACCGGAGAGATCGGCATACCCATAAACACTGCTTGCGAGCACCGGATTATCCGAGGTTCGCTGAAAGCCGGAATAGGCCGTCTGACCCGAAAAATAACTGGGATGGATAAACAGTGAGAACATCAGGAGGGAGAAGAGGATTAACACTGCAAGCAGCCCGATGACGGAGACTGAATATCCATCCTCCGAGAGCGATCGACGTAGCATGGAAAAACATTATTCTTCAATAAGAAAAGGGTTGCGTAATCCCTCGTGGTTTCCGGACAGTGACACTGGGAAAAACGCTGATACTTTATGATTCTTATACCATACCTGACCACATCTATCCACGCTATGGACACTGCTACACGGTTCAATGGACTGAAGGGAATTTTCCGCACAGCATTATTCCTTCTCGCCGGTATTGTCATCATACCCGTTGTGATTGGACTGTTTTACCAGATCTCGCTCTGGCACATGCTCGGGCTCGTGGGATCAGTCCTCATTCTCCAGCCAATGGCAGTAATTGTCGGTTTGGGGCTGGGCATTCCCCCGCTTCCGATCATGCTCATCATGATATCCTTTGGGATCTCAACGATTTTCGGGCTGTTCTCTATCTGCGATGCATTTGCAGAGCGATCGGCATGGCTCCGAAGCCACCTCGATTCCGTCCAGACAATTGCCCATAAATCCTCACTGTTCCAGAAGTACGGGATCTTTACCCTCATGCCATTCATCTGGATACCCGGGGTTGGACTTTACGGATGTGCGCTGCTCGCATGGCTCTTCAAGTGGCGGGGAATAAAAGGCGTTGGCGTGATCATGACGGGCTGGATCCTTTCCACGCTGCTCGTGTTAGGGGCATCGATAGGCATCATGAGCAGCATTCATTAGCGGGACTGTAAGAAAATTTCACCATAACAGCCAGTGAGCATACCCCGGAGAGAGAAAAGAATCATACATTTTTCGGGATTTAAGGATGATAATGGCAGTGCCAAGAGAGGAAAAACGCCCTATGCATCCTTTGCCCGGAGGATCAGCCACTGGTTTTCACCAGCTTTCTTAAACGGGATGAGCACATATTTGCCGGAAAATTCCCTGCCATGAAGGAGAACCTC
>JAZDKH010000424.1:0-3180 GCA_043803325.1 Methanobacteriota archaeon
CTGTCTCATCACCAAGCATCAAGTATACCTCACCCATATTCTGGTTTGCATTCGTTGATGAATATCCGTGAACAAATTCAAGGCAGAAATTTTCAGGAAATATATATGTCCGGGAAATTCCATTTGACCAGGGATTATTGATCGTTCCTTCTTTTGGAGAAAGATCCAATCGATCACCATTGATTACCGCCGATGCCACTCCGGATAAGTCCCATTCCGGAAGGGGCTTTGTAAATATCGTGGTATTTCCATTTCCAATTAGATCTGCTGAAGCCCATAAAGCAGGTGCATTAGGATTTTTGTAATACAACGTCAGGGTAACCCCTTCCGGAGGAAGGAGAGTGACATTTATGGTAAACCTTCCCCAATATGACGCATTATAGTCTTCCCGTTCAACACGCAATAGTGAGTTACCAGGGCCAACAACCCGGAGATCATCAAAGGTTGTTTTCATATTTCCGGTATTCACAAAGATGGTAGATACCCCTTTAGCTGAATCAAGATCATATCCTGCGGTCCATCCCAAATATATTTTGAACCTCGCCGGATAATTGGAAACGGTCACTCCGGGAAACCCTGAAACAGTGATGGTTCTCTTTAGCATGAACCCCGGAACGGGGTTAGCCGGGGGATGGATAGTATAACAATCTCGAAGTATTGACTGTCCATTATTCTGATTTCTTACTTTGATATCGCACACTCCCGCATAGCCGGAAGGAAATGAGAAGTTAGTATCCATCTTTTTGGATGAGTAATTTCGATATAATTTGGCATGAGGACCGGCTTGGTGTCGTGAATTATCTGAGCAGAAACACCGGATTTAAAATTAGTTCCCGTGATACTCAAAGTGGAAGTTTCATTTTCATTCCCTTCATTGGGAGTTACTCCGGATATCGTGGGGGGAAGATTTGCCATAGAGGTAACCTGAGGAGCAACAACCATAAGCGGAGCACTCCCTGAATACCCCCGTAATCTAATTTCAGAGGTTGATATATCGGCGAAGTAGATCCCGGGAGTTGGATCATTGCATCGAAGAACTATCTCCCCGGAGGCCATATTTGCTAATAATTCGGCCTGCTGAGCTCGGAGTTTTCGAATCACCTTTGCGGAAGCTCGTTTTGCCCCGGTTGTCGCTTCAAGAATCTTTTTCGATATGTCTGCATAACCCGCATTTGGGTCCTGGATAATTTTTATCGCTTCTTGAGGCCCTGAAATGTCTGTGTATGGGACACAACCCCACGGGTTTTCTGCAATAATATAAGCGGCAATATCTTCTGGGGATTCCGTGAACGGGAGCGGGAGCGAGGCAACCCGTAAAAGAATTTTAAGATCGGTGGTTGGAGAAGTCAACTCTATACCGCCTTCCCGGAAATCCGATGAATAATATGGCGGTTTACTATTCCTCCTTCCCCGAAAAGAGATGGTGATTCATACACAGAATTCATGTACCGGAGGACTGGAGCTTCCTGAGGAAAACACCCAAGAACCGGAGATCGATTATCGCTTCTTTTGTCTCAAGGTTTCGCTCCTCGAAATCAATGGCAAGTTCTCTTAAGGTTGATTTCAATTTATCACAATTCTGGCAATTCTCTATCGTGTACACAATAATTGAACTCATTTCACTACACCAAATTTTCGGGAAATCAAATCTTTATCATACTGAATTACATTCTCGTGATTATAAATCTATGAAATCAAACCCTTTGTTTCAGATATACCGCCCTTGAAACAACCAAGATGATCCGGTAAAACATTACCCGCACACCTCAAATGAGAAAATAAAAGAATGAAAGAGCAGAGGAGAACAATAACCGTGAGGAGACCGGTGAGGTCTGGTATCCCTCGCTCAAAGTTTCTCATGTAGTCATCTCCGGAAGCATCCACACCTTCCGCCAAACCGGGTTAGGCAAGGCCCGGGGATCGGTATTCAGGATTTTGGTGATAATAATCTTCAGATATGATTCAGTAAGAGTAACTAACTCAGGATATTTCTCTGGATGAGAGCGGATCTCTTTCTCTATCTCCCCCCTGGAGGTTCCCCGGTTAGGACCTGATTTTTTCTCGGTAAGTTCCTGAAAGAGCAAAAAAATTCTTTCTCGATACTTTTCTTCTGGTTTGAAATTGGGATTCGCCATGATTCACCCGTGGTTAATCCTGCCGGATTGAACAATACAATCAGGAATATTGCACAGCTTTTCCGAAGGTCTCCCGCACCAGAGAGAATATTTCCCTGGTTCTTTACACGAGAAGTTAAAAAATCTGCACGGACTTACTTTCATAACTCCTTTGTGAGATCTGGGTGCCACTTTCGTACTCATACAGCTGCCACCTGGCCGGAGTGAGATGAATTAAAGATCCATGAAGCAGGTCGCTTCCCGTATATCGTTGCATCATCTCGTTTATTCACAACCGCAGAGATCGCCATTTTTAGAGGGACATCCTGAAGCAATCCCAGCTTCGGGTATTTGTTCCGGTTGTTCTCGATCTCTTCCTCAATCCATCTTCTGGGAATGATTGTCTTCCCCTGTTTCTGAAATTTTATAATCGCATTCTCTATCTCGAATTTGAAGATCTCTACATCTCTGGGCATTATACCACCTCAACCTCTGATAGACCATACATAATTTTCCCGGCCCCATTACAGTACTCACAATCTTTCTTTGCTGGATAAGGATGTCCGGCAAGACAAGGGCATGGAACTACAATCGAATTGAAAGGATAGCGATTCAGGGTAAGCTGAATCATATCAGTAAGTTTTTTGGAGGCCGTCACGACTCTACCCCCTGATTTATGGAACCTCCTGCATTCTTGAAGCAGGAATCACAAACACTTATGTGATTTTCGGGATCTCTCCATGTGGCTTTCAGAGAGTCACAGATCATACATCGACCAAGATCAACATGGGTCCTGGTCATCCCTGCAACATTCAGAACCCCGGGAAGAGAACGGAACGTATGAGAACGTTTTCTACTCGCCCTGTCAAAGCATTTCTTACATATTCTCCGGACAGGGCTGTTCTTTCGGATTACCCGTTCCTTTGTTAATTTCTCGATATAGTCAACATACCGGCTATTGCACCGGTCACATGGTCCCCGTTCTGGGTGGTCCAGTTTTTTGAAATCCTCGATATTAACCTCGAAGACTTCTTTTTATCCAGGGTCTGGTTGAACACGGGGAGCG